>JAKAGN010000019.1 GCA_021815525.1 Deltaproteobacteria bacterium | reverse complement strand
GAAAAGCGGGTTTCCCGGCACCGCCTCCCGCATCCTGGCCACCTTGGGGGTGACCTTGTCGCCAAGAAGATGGCCGCCAAGGCCCGGCTTCGCGCCCTGGGCGTACTTGAACTCCACCATGCGCACCCGCTGGATGGTCTCCTCGCGGACGCCGAAGAGGCCCGTGGCCACCTGGGTTATGACGTGCTGGTCGTAGGGGAAAAGCTCCTCGGGATAGCCGCCCTCGCCGGTGCAGGTGAAGGAGTTCCACTCCTTCCAGGCGCGCGCCCGGGCGATGATGGCCATGAGGTTTATGGAGCCGTAGCTCATGCCGCCGCCGTAGATGGGAAGCCCGATTATGCCGGGGTCCCGGCCGTCGTCCTTGCGGTTCAACTGAATCGCGGTCTTGTAGTCGGCAGGGTCGAAGTCGGCCGGAAGCTCTTGCTTGTAGCGGAAGCGCAGCTTGTCGAAGCCGCCGCCCGAGTCGCCGGTCTCGTACTCCACCCCGCCCTTGGGGGCCTCGCCGGTCTCGGCCATGTACCAGGTGGAGACGAGCAAATCGGGCGTCCAGCGCTTGTCGCCGATGACCTCCATCAAGGGGTTCACGTCCAGCGTAAGGGCCTTTTGGGGGCACTCGGCAACGCACTTTCCGCAGTCAAGGCCCACGCACAGGTAGTCGTCGGGCGGCGCGGGCTTGTTGTTGCGGAGATGATGGACGCCGTGGGGGCAGACCGTAACGCAGCGGCCGCAGGCCACGCAGGCGCTGCTACGGCGCACCCTGTACTTTCCGATGGCGTTCCTAAAGCGGCTCTTGGTTAAAATCACCGCGGGAGGCGCGGGGGATTGGGGTTCCGTCATGGGTTCGCTCCTTCCGCGGCCTCGCGCTTTTTTCCGAAAAGACGCCCGAAGGTGTCGCGTTCCAGGTCCTCGAAGAACATGGCCCGGCCCACCTCGCCACGCAGGCGCCGCACCTCGCGGATGCCCATTGCGCCCAGGACCTCCAATATCTGGTTGCGCCAGGCGGCCATGAAGTTTCCTATGCGTTTCCGGCCCCAGTCGGGGTGGACGCTCTCGATGACCGCGGGGCAGGCGAGCCCCTTGTCGCAGCGGCGGCACAGCGTGCACTCGAGGGCCAAGAGGAGCGGGATGTCCACGGTGACGGCGTCCGCGCCGCAGATGACGGCCTTGGCCACGTGCTCGGCCAGGGCCACGCCGCCCCTCATGAGGAGCGTCATGGAGTCGCGGATGCCCTCGTCCACCAGCTTGTTGTGGACGTCGCGGACGATGCGGTTCACGAAGCGCTTGGCGTAGGCCCCGAAGCCGTTCCCGTTGGGCCCGGCCACGATTTCCGTTACGTCCGCGCCCGCCCGGGCCAGGAGAAGCGCCCGCTCCGGAGCCAGCTCGTCCGCCGGAATCCGTACCGCGATGAGCTTATGGGGAAAGCGCGCCTTGAATGCCGCGATAACGGCCTCCGGGTCATCGGGAAAATCCACCGCCGTCATGGGGGTCTTTTCGATGAGGGCCGCAAACGGGTCGATTTCAGCCGCCTTCACGACCGGCACGAGATACGCCGCGTGGGGGTCGAGCCTTTGGCTCCACTTCTCCGCCGGGATCTCCGCAAGGGTCCCCAGGGTCGCGGCGGCAAGCGCTATGGTCTCCAAAACCGCCTCGTTCACGATCCCCAGGGCCGGGGCCGAAAAGAGGATGGGCACCGGTATCTCAAGCTCGACGGGGGCGTCCAAGATGGGCTTTCCGGCCTCGTCAAAGCTGAGGAACTCGTTTTTCCGGCCCAGGGACACGGTGGTATTGATGTACTCCCGGCCGTGGATGCCGTCCCGGGTGGGCCGCACGATCTCCGACATGTCGGTCCACATCTCGTCGAAGCCGGGGCCGGTGAATGGGCCGCGGTAGCCCGCGCCCGAAACCGGGATCTTTCCTGTGGAGGACTGCTCCCAGTGCTTCACGATGATTTCGTTTGTCCAGTAGGAGTCCCCCAGGGCGGAAAACTCGGGGTTCAGCTTCTTCGAGATCACCCTTCCCGGGCACATCTGGACGCAGCGCAGGCAGTTCTTGCAGACGCTGTCTATGGTGTCCGCCATGCGGGTGGTGTCGAAGTCGCGCTTGTTGTAGGCGTCGTAGATGCACATGCGCTTGACGCACTTGAAGCAGCGCAGGCAGCCGCCCTCCCAGTCGAGGATCGTGCTTTTTCCCACCGGCACGAAGCGCGGCGGCGCTTCGTGGATAGCGATGTTGTATTTCTTGGGCATTTATGAAGCCTCGCTGAGAGACGCGATCCGCCGGGTCATGGCGAGGGCCGCCTCGTGGAAGCTCGCGCATTCTCCCGACTCTATGGTGAACATGGAAAGCCGCGTAGGCTCGATGCCGGTTTCGGCGAGAAGCTTTTTGGTGTGGTTCACTATGCGCCGGGCCCTTTTGTTACCGTCCGTCATCCGGCAGTGGCTTCCGTCGCACCCGAACACCAGGACTCCCTCCGCCCCGGCCTCGAAGGCCTTTATTATGCCCAAGGTCTCCACCTTGCTGGAGCAGGGCAGAAACGCCACGCGCACCTCGGGTTCGTAGGCGAGCCTGGCCTCCGCCGTAAGGCTTAAATCGTCCGTCACGGCGTTTTGGCAGCAAAACGCCACCACGTGGGGGGTTGTTCCGCCCATGATCCGCCTTTCCAGTGTCCGCCGCCCGCGGGGTTCCCGCGCGCGGCCCGTTCCAGAAACGAAAAGGGTGTCGCCCGGCAACGGGTGCAACACCCTTGTCCATCCAGCGAATGACTTGCACTTGCCTGTCGTCGTCCAAACAGCCAAGGGGGATGCTTAACGGAGGGGGAGGGCGGATGTCAATAGAAAACTCAATAATTAGAATTACTTATAATTAACATGCGATATTAAGTTTAGCTATTGAGGACGACGGTATAAGTCAAAATGAAATTATCAAGTAGAAATAAAGCTAAACTTTAGAGGGGCGCGGGCGGCTTAAGGGCCGTTGAAAAAGGCCGGATTTGAAGCCCGACGAAAAACGATGAGTTGCAAGGCGCACTAAAAGCCAATGAGTAAGCGTAGTTAAAGTACGTGACGGAATTGGCTTTGAAGTGCAACACGGCAAATCGCGTTTTCGACAGGCTGTTAAGGGCGGGTTTCCAGGAAACGGGCAAGGGTCGAAATCACGTGCTCCATGTGGCGGGTCCCCAGGTCCTGGTGCACCCCCACGTGGAGGCCCCGGCGGCCCAGGTATTCGGCCTCCGGGAAGTCGCCCGGCCTGTAGCCCAGGAAGGCGAAGCCGGGGCACTGGGTTGGCATGGATTCAAATAGGGTCCGGGTCTCGACGCCGTTTTCCTCCAGGCGCCGCGCAAGCTCGGCCCGGCCGAAGGGGGCCTTTTCGGAGAGGATTATGGGCAGCGCGTGGGGGCCTATGGTTTCCCAAGGCTCCTCGCGGATCGTATAAAGGTGCGGGGCCAGGCGCGAAAATTGCGAAAGGGCGTAGCCTATGTTCTCCCGCCGGCGCGCCGAAATCTCCTCGTAAACGTCCAGGCACCCAAGGCCCACGGCGGCCTCCAACTCGTTCATCTTGGAGGAGTAGCCTATTCGCGGGAAATGGAAGCGGATGTCCTGGCCGCCTTCGGTCTCGAAGCGGCGCGGGCAGGGCTCGCCCGCGGCCGAAAGCACGCACTCGGCGCAGTCGCAGGCCCTTCCGTGAGCCCGAAGCGAGCGCAGTATCCGCGCCAGGTCCTCGTCGTTAGTGGTTATGACGCCCCCCTCCACCGCCGAGACCGCGTGGGCCGCGTAGAGGGAGAAGGCCGCGGCGCGCCCCAGGGACCCGGCGGGCCGGCCCTTGTAAAGCGCGCCGTGGGCCTCGGCCGCGTCCTCCACCACGAAGAGCCCGTGCCTTTCCGCGATTTCGTTGATCCGGTCCATGTCGGCGGGCTTGCCCATGAGGTGCGCGGCGACAATCGCGCGGGTGCGCTCCGTGACCGCCGCCTCGATCATATCAGGGTCGATGTTCAAGGTGTCCCGCCGCACGTCCACGAACACGGGTTTGAACCTGGCCGCCAGCACCGCGTTGCCGGTGGCCGCGAAGGATAGCGCCGGGACGATTACCTCGTCCCCCGGCCTCGCGCCCCGGTCGTGGAGGGCGGCGAGAGCGAGCGTCAAGGCGTCTGCGCCCGATGACACCGCCACCGCGTGTTTTACGCCGCAAAGCCCCGCGAAGCGCTCCTCCAGCTCCCGGACGAAGCGCCCCTGGGTGAGGCGGCCCGAGTCCAGGGCCTCCGTTATCCGCCGCCTGGCGCTTTCGGTCACGGTTATGGTTCCGAAGGGGACTTTCATGGATACCTTTTACGGCAAGAAGTCGAAACCGGAAAACAAAGCCATGCGTATCGTTGTATTCAGGGGTAGAGCATTCAGGCTGCTTTACACGGAGCCCTTTTTTCCCTCGGACTTCCAGGCTTCGGGCGGTAAGATGCGAAGCCCTGGAAAATCCGCGACGAGGATTGCGAAGAAATTCTCGTCGCCGCATCGGGGGTCCGGGGGGACGTAGTCTCCCCTCCCCCCGCAAATCCCTTCCGGCATTTTTGCTCCCGCTTCTGGAAGTACCGCCAAGGCCCGGGCCTGTCAAGGCGTCCGGCGTCCGGTTGTTGCCTTTGACGCGGCCTTGGTGTAAGAAGGGGAAACGGCGGGGATCGGCCTCGCCGCCAAACCTTTGGGGGCACGCGCATGGACACTTCCGAGCCCGGATTTTTCGAAATCGAACGCGCCACCCGCGAGACCCGGGTCAGGGCGGCCTTGAAGATCGGGGGCGCGGGCCGGGCCGAGATGGCGACCGGCATCGGCTTTCTGGATCACATGCTGACGCTTTTCGCCGTGCACGGCCGCTTCGATCTTTTGGTGGCCGCCTCCGGCGACACCCACGTGGATTTCCACCACACCGTGGAGGACGTGGGGATAGTGCTGGGAGACGCGTTCGGCAAGGCCATCGGCGACGGCGCGGGCCTTTCCCGCTACGGGCACGCCGTGGTGCCCATGGACGAGGCCCTGGCCGAGGTGTCGGTGGACCTCTCACGCCGGCCGTTTTTGGTCTTCGACGCCGCCTTCGCCGGTGAGCGGATCGGCGACTTCGACACCCAGCTTTTCGAGGAGTTCTTCCGGGCCCTGGCGCACCGGGCCGGCATAACCCTCCACGTGCGCGTGCCCTACGGCAAGAACGACCACCACAGGATCGAGGCGGTCTTCAAGGCCGCGGGCCGCGCCCTGTCCCTGGCCTTCGCCCCGGATCCCAGGGGCGGCGGCGTACCTTCCAGCAAAGGAGTCCTCTGACATGGCCCGCCCCAATTCGCCCGCCCGCTCAGCCGGGCTCGCAGCGGTCTTTTTCGCGGCGCTTCTCTCCTCCTGCGCGACGTCCGGCAGGGCACCGGCCCGGCCCGTCTCGGGCCTGGGCACCCTTCTGGTGGTTCCCTTCACCGACATGTCGGCCCTTTCCGGGCCCGGGGTGACGGTGCGCTCGCCCATATCCGGCTCGGTCTTCACCACGGGCGGCGTTGCCGAGGGGGGCGCCGAGGCCCTCACCCGCACCCTCACCGCCAGCGTGTCGGCTCTAGGCTACACCCTTGCTTCCTACGAGGACGCCATAGGCGCGCGCTCCCTGGCCCTGGACGCGAAAAAGGGCCTCTCCGACAAGGACCTCGCCCTCGAAACGGCCCGCAAGATGGGCGTCGACGGCGTGGTGACGGGCTTCGTCTACCGCTACGAGGAGCGCGTGGGCACCACCTACGCCGCCGAGAAGCCCGCATCGGCCGCCTTCGACGTGTTCCTCCTGCGCGCCTCCGACGGCGCCGTCATCTGGTCGGCCCGCTTCGACGAGGCCCAGAAGCCGCTCTCGGACAACCTCTTGGACGTTTCAGCCTTCGTGAAACGCCACGCCAGCTGGATCACCGTGGAGGAGTTCGCCCGCGAGGGCCTCACGGCAAAGCTTGCCGGCTTTCCCGTCCCCGGCGCTTCCAAGCCCCAGGAAAAATAGGGAAAAATATCCGGCTCGGGGACCCGCCCCCGGGCCTAACTGGAGAACCGGTTTTTATAATGATCATAATTCCGGCGGTTGACATCAGGCAGGGCCGGTGCGTGCGCCTCTCCCAGGGGCGCGCGGACCGGGAGACGGTTTACGGCGAGGACCCGGCGGCCATGGCCCGCAAGTGGCGGGACCTTGGCGCGGAGCGCCTCCACGTGGTGGACCTGGACGGCGCCTTCGAGAAAAGCCCCAAAAACGCGGCCGCCATAGAGCGCATCCTGGAAGCCGTGGACATCCCCGTCTCGGTGGGCGGCGGCGTCCGCAACCGCGCCATTTTCGACCGCTGGGCGGCCCTTGGAGTTGACCGCGTGGTGGTGGGCACCGAGGCCGTCAAGAACCCCGCCTGGGTCCGCGAGGCGGCCATCGCCCACCCCGGCCGCCTGGTCCTGGGGATCGACGCCAAAAACGGCCTCGTGGCCGTGGAGGGCTGGACCGAAACCACGCCCCTCACGGCCCCGGACCTCGTCCGCCGCTTCGCGGACTGCCCCGTGGCCGCCGTGCATTTCACCGACATCGCCCGCGACGGAATGCAGACCGGCGTCAACCTTTCCGCCACCGCCGACTTCGCCCGCCTGGCCCCCTTCCCCGTCATCGCCTCCGGCGGCGTCTCGACCCTTTCCGACATCGAAGCGCTCCTCCCACTCGAAAAGGACGGCGTGGCGGGCGTCATCACCGGCCGCGCCCTCTACGCCGGCACCCTGTCCCTCCCGGAAGCGCTGGATCTCTGCAAGAAGCGCTGAGAATGCCGCCGGAAAACGCGAACTGCTGCGTTGCGCTTCGCCTCGCGGCTCGGTCACGTACATCAAGTACGCTCCCTTCGCCGTTCGCTCGCGCGCCTTGCATTTCATCGTTTTCCGGCGGCATTCATTCCGTGCCGAAGTAACCGCCTGCGCAAACCGCCCCCGGCCACGCGGACGATCCAGGGCTTCGCATCTTTCCACCCGAAGAATGAAGGGTTTGTAAAAAAGCGGCGGAAAAAGTTCATGCGGATAAAGGGGCCAGTTGGGAAAGGTGGCATGGGATACGCTAAATGGAAGGATTTATGATCTGCGTTCAAAATCTGACAAAAAATAGGGAATAAAATATAATAATTTTATTATGTTAAGATAAGGATGTTCAAAAAAGCCATCGTTCAAAAATTGAACGTTCAAATTTTGAACGCTTTCCCTCCCCCATCTTTTCGTCCGCCCCGCAAAAGGGTCTCCCCGTCCTGCAAAAGCCGAGTTTTGCGCGGTGATAGCCGCTGCCACCCGCACGTCCCGGAGAAGGGCCTCCCCATCCTGCAAAAGCCGAGCTTTGGGCGGTGATAGCCCTTGCCACCCGCGCCCGGAGAAGGACCTCCCCGTCCTGCAAAAGCCAAGCTTTGGGCGGTGATAGCCCTTGCCACCCGCGCCCGGAGAAGGACCTCCCCGTCCTGCAAAAGCCGAGCTTTGGGCGGTGATAGCCCTTGCCACCCCGCGCCCGGAGAAGGACCTCCCCGTCCTGCAAAAGGGCGTTCAAAAACGATGAGCCGCAAGGAACGCAAGAAGCGAACGAGGGAGCGTACTGTTCGTACGTGACCGACGTTCGCTTCGCAGCGTGACACAGCGGATCGCGTTTTTGGACGCCCGCGCTCTAGCCTAGTGCACCGAGCAAGAGATGCAGGGGTCGTAAGCGCGGACGAGCATGGAGCACATAAGCTCGATCTTCTTGTCCCCCAGGCCCCTGGCGGCGCACTGCCGCGCCAGCTCCACGAGGTCGTAGTGGATGTTGGCGTTGTTCTGGGTGGTGGGGATCACGCAGTCGGCCTTTGCGATGCGCCCGGTGTCGTCGAGTTCGTAGTGGTGGAAGAGGATGCCCCGGGGGACCTCCACCGCGCCGGTGCCGGAGCCGGCCCTGGGCGTCACCTCAGCGGCGAGGTTCCTGGAAAGGTCCGTGTCCAGAAGCTCGTCCACCAGCCGGCGGGCCTCGGCGAGGCAGTGCACCACTTCCACCAGGCGGGCGATGTTGTGCATGAAGGGGTTGTGGGAAACGGGCGAAAGCCGGAAGAAGTCGGCTATGGACTTGGCCGCCGGAGCCAGGTGCTTGAAGTTGTTGTTGAAACGGGCCAGCGCCCCCACGGCGTAGGAGTCGCGGGAGAGCTTCGACCACTTGGAGGTGTTGTTCTCGGTCACGAACTCGTTGGTTATCTCGCGGTAGCTGGATTCGGGCAGGTCCACGCCGTCGGAGGAGACCACGCGGCCGCCGATCCAGGGATACTCCTTCTGGCCCTTCAAGCTCACGAATTCGGTCTCGCGGGCGAAGTCGGGGATCTCGAAGCCCTGGAAGATTTCCACCGTGATCTTCAAAAGTTCCGGGATTTCGGCCAGCTCGTTCTTGAGGCCCGCGAGGATTGCCTTGTCGGGCGCCACGGACATGCCCCCCACCTTGAAGGACACGGGGTGGGTGGTGCGGCCCGCCACGGCGTCGCAGAGGTGGTTGGCTATGCCCTTGGCCTTGGCGGCCAGGGCCACCACCGCGGGCCGCGTGGAAAGGAGCGGCAGCACGCTGGGGAGCCCCAGGAAGTCCGGCGCGGCCAGGAAAAAGAGGTGCAGGAAGTGGCTCTGGAGGGTCTCGCCGTGCTTGGCGAGGAGCCGAAGCTTCGCCGCGGTGTCGGGGATCGCAACCCCCAGGGCGTTCTCGATGCCCCGCAGGGAGGCGAGAGCGTGGCCTATGGAGCAGATGCCGCAGATGCGGGCGGTGAGTACCGGCGCTGTGGAGTAGTGCTTGCCCACCAGCATGGCCTCGAAGAAGCGGGGGGTTTCCACCACCTCCCACGCGGCGTCGATGAGCTTCCCGCTTTCGATCCGTATGCGGATGTCCCCGTGGCCCTCCACCCTGGCCAGGTGATGAACGTCGACGGTGATTTTCTTGCTCATGGCGTTTCCTCGATTGCGAACCTTATGGGGTCTCCGGTCTTCGCCGGCTTGGCGCGCCTTTTCCTTCCTCACGCGACGGGGCGAACCGCCAGGGGCTCGTCCTGGGCCAGCTCGTATGCGCTGTCGAAGCCGCCGAAGAAGGAGAGCCGCTCCCTAAGCTCGGCGTCGCCGATCCCCCGGCTCCGCGCCAGCTCCAGGAACTCCTCGTAGTTGGGCGCCTCGGCGGGGCCCCGGCAGCCCCAGCAGCCCAGGCCTCCGGCCGGGCACGGGGCGTTGCAGCCCGCGCGGGTGATGGGCCCCAGGCACAGCTCTCCCAAGTCGAAGCGGCACACGGTGAAGCGCTGCTTGCACTCCACGCACACCGGGTAAACGGGGTAGGCGAAGGGGAGCCCCAGCACGAGATGCGTCACGATGCGCTCCACCTCGGCCTTGGAGACCGGGCAGCCGGGGATCTCGAAGTCCACCGGCACCACCTCCCTCACCGGGCGCACGGGGCTCGTGGCCTTGGGCGTCTCGCCGTAGACCTCCCGGTTCATCCAGTCGAAATCGAGGACGTTCTTCAGGCGGTTCACCCCGCCGAAGCAGGCGCAGGTGCCGTAGGCCACCAGGACCTTGGCCCGGTCCCGGATGGCTTTGAGGCTCGCCACCTCGTCCTCGCGGCTTATGGAGCCCTCGATCAGGGCGATGGCGTAGTCGTCGCTCTTGTCGGAGGAGATTTCCCTGAAGTTCACCACGTCCACGGCGGAGAGAAAGGCCGCCAGGGTCTCCTCCTTGTTGGCGAGCTGGAGCGCGCACCCTTCGCAACAGGTCAGGGAGAACACTCCCACCTTGGGCTTGGCCGCTGCTATGTTGAGGTATTTCATATGGCTTCCTTCAGGTTCATGACGGTCCAGTAGTCGAAGACCGGCCCATCCAGGCACGTGTAGGTGGAGCCTATGTTGCACCGGCAGCATTTCCCCATCCCGCAGTGCATCCGCCGCTCCAGGGACACGAACATGCGGTGCATGGGAAGCCCAAGCTCGCTTAGGCGGTTGCACACGAACTTGAACATGACGGGCGGCCCGCACACGATGGCGTAGGTCTCGTCGGGATCGATCCGTATCTTCTCCAGAAGGGCCGTTATCCGGCCCACCTCCCCGGTCCAGCAGGGGTCGGGGGTTTCCACGATCAAGTGGAGCTTCACGTCGCCCACCCTGCGCCACTGCTCGTACTGGTAGCCGAAGAGCATCTGGCTCTGGTCGCGCGCCCCGTAGAGGAGGTGGACCGTATTGTAATCGGGCCGGTTCTCGATGATGGAGTAAAGGGGCGCGCGCAGCGGGGCGATCCCGAGCCCCCCCGCGATCAGGAGAACGTTTTTCCCCTTCATCTGCTCCATGGGGAAAAAGGTTCCGAAGGGCCCCCTAAGGCCCACCCTGGCCCCCTGTCCCGCCTTGTGGAGCACCCCGGTGACGAGCCCGGCCTTCCTGATGCAAAGCTCCACGAGCCCCTTGGACGAGGGCGAGCTCGAGATGGAGATGGGAACCTCGCCGAAGCCCGGCACGTCCACCATCACGAACTGGCCCGGAAAGAAGGTGAAGCGTTCGCGCTCGCCCGGGTCCAGGATGCGGAGCTGGTAGAGCCGCTCCATGTCCGTTAAGGGGACGATGCGGGTGATCTCCGCCTTGAAGGCCTTGTCCACGTGCTGCAGGCGCGTCTTCCTGTGGAACTCCACAGGAAGGAGCATGCTTTCTTCACGGGTGATGTCGAAATGGTGAAGATGGGCTTTCATGGTGCCTTCCCCGCCGATTGGGTTCTTGGAAACAGCCCTAGGCTTTTTCCTCCATGTGCAGGTCCGCGATCACCTCCGGCGGGCTGATGCCCGCTAGGCAGGCGTTGCCGCAGCGGTTGCAGCCCACGCACATGGGCTCGTTGTATGTCTCCACGAAACCCCGGTGCTGGTGGTAATAGCGGTACTTGAGCCGGGTGGAGGTTCGGGCCCGGAAGTTGTGGTCCCCCGCCACCCGGGCGAAGTCGTAGAGGTTGCACGAGTATAGCTGCTTGTTCTTCCGGGCCGATGCGAAGTCCATGGAGAACTCCTGGGACACGCCGTAGCAGTAGCAGGTGGGGCAGACCATGGCGCAGGTTCCGCAGGAGAGGCACTTGGCCCCCCACTTGGCCCACACGGGCGACTCGAACTCGATGTCCAAGATGTTGGGCAGGTTGTGGGTCTCCACGTGCGTCGTGAAGCCCTTGGCGATCCGCCGGCGCACCGCCGAGTACTCCACCCGGTCGTCCTCGGTGACCTCCGTGTTCTCCACCTCCTGGAGCATGGAGAAGCCCCGGTCCGAGTCTATGGCCACGAAGTAGCGGTCGCCCAAGTCCGTGAGGAAAAGGTCGAAGCCGTGGGTCACGGTGTCGGTCCCCAGGCTCCGGCAGAAGCCCCCGGCGCAGGGATCGTGGTCGATGCCTATGATGAGGGTGTTCTTGCGCCGGGCTATGTAGTGTGGGCTTGGAAAGGGCCCCCGGGCCATGACCTTGTCAAGCTTCAGAAGCGCGTTGATGTCGCAGGCGTGCAGGCCCAGGATGAGGCGGGTGACGCCCCTGTAGCGTATGCTCTGGGTCCAGTCGCCGTTCTGGAAGCTGTAGGAGGCCAGGTTCTCCTTGAAGGGCGTGAAGTAGGTCTTGGCGGAAAACCGTGTGGTGTCGTAATCGAGCGCCACGTCCTCGAAGCGATCCACGGGAAGATAATGGTAGATGCTTCTTCCGGTGTAGTCCGTGGCCACCTTGCGGGGAGCGATGATCTCGATCTCCGAAAGCAGGGTGTTCACGAACTTTCGGAAGGCTTCCTTTGTAATCACGCGGAATAACATGGTGGTTCGCCTTTCCGCCCGAGGTGGGTCCCGCCGGCCTTGACGTTTCACCCTCCGAAACCGGCCGCCGTGATGGAGGCCGCGCGTGGGCCTTTTGCCGGCGCGAAATTTTTCCGTCGCCCTCACCGCCGCGCGTAATGCCGGAAATCGGGAGGGTGCCCTAAAATGATGCAGGATTCATACCAGGTAGATCCGGAGCCGGGGGGGATGGAAGCGCGGGGAGGGGGGTGTCCATTTTTTTTGAGGGTTGCGGCGTAAAAGCGGAAGGCGGGGGTCAGCTGTCGCCGCTCTCGCGGGCGGCCTCCAGAAGGAGAGTCTCCACGTCGCGGAACCGGCGGAACTCCTCCTCGGCTTCCCGGCCTATGGCGAAGAAGGACGAGCGGGCGTCGCGGTCGCGGGCGCCGAAGGCGTCCAGGATGTCGCGGCGCATGGCCAGCGTCCGGGCCGCCTCGTCGTAGAGCCGCGCGTTCTCGGCCACCGCGAAGGCGAAGCGCTCGATGGTCTCCCCCGCCTTTTCGAGGGCGGGCCGGGCGGCGGCGTGCTTTTGGGCGAAGCCGGCGATCATGCCGATCCGCTTTTCGCAAAGGGCTATCCGAAGCGTCACGGCCTCGCAGCGTATGGCCCGCTCGGGCCCGGAAAGGCGCGTCTTGGCGTGCTCCAGGCTGCGCGCAAGGCTTTGCTTGAAGCGCTCCTCCTTCTGCCGCGCCCGCGCGAGAGCCTCCTCCATTTCCTTCAGGGCCGCGAGGCGCTTTCCAAGGCTCCGCCTCACGCCGGGCCGTTTCTTTTCGAGGGCCAGGAAGAAGTCCCGGAGGTCCGCCACTGCGCGGGAAAGCTCCGCCAGGCGCTTGCGGTCCACGTTCTCGCCGAAGACCGACACTCCCGAGACCGAGCGCGCCCGGGCCGCGAGCCTTTCGTAGCGGGCGATGTTCCTCAGCACGTACTTCCGGGAAAGGGCCTCCACGCCGGCCATTATCCTGCCGGTTTTCCGGGCCGTGTCCAAAAGGTCGATGTCGGAAGGGCCGGGCTTTTCGCCGAAAATCGGCCAGGGGCCGGGGAGCGTCGGAAGGCGGAGTGATGGAAGAAGTTTCATGCCGCCCTCATAGCACACCAGCGCAAAGCTTGCCAGCCGGCAGGGCCCCGGCCGTTCAAAGATCGTTTTACGGGTTGTAAAAATTTTCGACGGTTTCGGCGCGGGGAGCCGATGTTGACAAGCCAAAACGTAGTGTTACTTTTAAAGATACAGTAAAACACAAAGCCGCGCGGAACGGATTTTGCTTTTATCAAAATGGCTGTGTCAAAGTCCATTCACAAGGAGGGATCGCATGGACCTGATTCCCTGGAAGTACATGAACGAGCTTTCCACCCTCAGAAAGGGGATGGAGGACCTCTGGAGCCGCTTCGCCGGGGAGGCCGGCCTCGCCGGGGCCGGCGCGGGCTGGAACCCCAGGGTGGACGTCTCCGAGACCCACGACGCCTTCGTGGTGAAGGCCGAGCTGCCTGGAATCGACGTCAAGGACATAGAGGTGGCCCTCACCGGCAGCGTACTCACTGTGCGGGGCGAGAAAAAGGAGGAAAAGGAGGAGAAGGACCGCCAGCACTACTACTCCGAGCGCTACTATGGCTCGTTCCGCCGCGCCTTCCGGCTTCCGGGCGAGGTTTCTGGCGAGAACGTGGCCGCATCCTTCGACCGGGGGGTCCTTACCATCACGGCGCCCAAGGCCGTGGCGGCCCAGAAGAAGAAGGTGGAAATAAAGGTCAAGTGAGCGTGGGCTTCCCGCCCCGGCGTCCCGGGGGCGGGCGAGGTTTCGGCGGGACGGGGAAGGGGCCGCAATGAAGAACGGACTTTTGGACGCCATGAAGCTCCCGGCCTTTTACCCCCACGCCCCCAAGAGCGTCGGCATGGTCCAGACCCACGTCTCGTGGGTCTTTTTGGCCGAAGGCCTCGTCTACAAGGTGAAGAAGCCGGTCAACCTGGGCTTTCTCGATTTTTCCGACCTCAAGAAGCGCCGCTTCTTCTGCGAGGAGGAGCTTAGGCTGAACCGCCGCCTCGCGCCTGATGTGTATCTGAAGGTTGCCCCCATCCACCTTTCCGCCTCCGGCCGCTACAACCTCGAGGGCGATGGCCGGGTGGCCGAGTACGCGGTGGTGATGAAGCGCCTTCCCGAGGAGGGCATGGGCGACCACCTGCTCGTGGAGGGGGAGCTTACCGAGGAGATACTGGACCGCACCGCCCAGACCCTGGCCGCCTTTCACGCGGCCGCCCCCACCGGGGGCGAGGTGGACGAGGCCGGGTCCGTGGCCGCCATAAGGCGGAACAACGAGGAAAACTTCGCCCTCATGGAGCGCTACGTGGGGCCGGTCCTTACGCGGCTCCAGTTCCGCTTCCTCTCGGCCTACGCTGAACGCTTCCTCGCCCGCCACGCGGCCCTTTTCAAAAAGCGGGTGGCCGCGGGCAGGATAAGGGACGGGCACGGCGACCTGCACCTCGAAAACCTGTGCATAGTGGACGGCCGGCCCGTCATATTCGACTGCATCGAGTTCTCCCCCCGCTTCCGCTTCGGCGACGTGGCGGGCGAGGCGGCCTTTTTGTGCATGGACCTCGATTTCGCGGGCGCCCCGGACCTGGCCCGCTCCTTCGCCGAGTCCTACGCCCGCGCCGCCGGAGACCCGGACCTTTTCGCGCTCCTTCCCTTCTACAAGTTCTACCGGGCCTGCGTGCGCGGCAAGGTCCTGTGCCTGCGGACCGACGACATAGCCCTTTCGGACGCCGACCGCCGCACGGCCTGGACCCGGGCCTGCTGCTACTTCGATTTTGCCTTCACCTACGCGGCCCGCTTCGAGAAACCCACCCTCATCATCATGTGCGGGCTCATGGGCACCGGAAAGAGCGCCCTCGCCCGGGAGCTTGCCGCCACCACCGAAAGCCGCCTCTTAAGAAGCGACGTGGTGCGCAAGGAGATTCTCGGGATTGCGCCCACGGCCCGCCGCAACGACCCCTACGGCGAGGGGGCCTACGACGAGGAAACCACCGCGCGGACCTACGAGGCCCTGTTCCGGGAGGCCGCCCTCATCCTCCGGAGCGGCGGGAGCGTCATCCTGGACGCATCCTTCAAGTCGTCCGTCGAGCGGAGAAAGGCCGTCGAAACGGCGGAGGCGGCCGGGGCGGACTTCTTCGCCGTTGTCTGCGAGTGCCCCGAGACCGAGGTGAAGCGCCGCCTCGCGGCCAGGGCCCAAAACGGCGGCGACCCCTCCGACGGCCGGGTGGAGCTTTTCGGCATCCAGAAGTGCCGTTTCGAGGATGTGTCCGATATTCCGCCCGAGCACTGCATCCGCGTGACCACCACCCTGACGCCCCGGCGGCTGGCTCAGGAGGTGATGGCGCACATATTTCACCCCTCC
>JAKAGN010000382.1 GCA_021815525.1 Deltaproteobacteria bacterium | reverse complement strand
CGCGAACAGGCGGCGTATCTCGGCGGGGGAAAGGTTCAATGGGTACTCCCACAGGTCCCTGTGGGCCATGTCCGAGTACTCCTTGATCTTCTCGTGGTAGGGCATCATGGAGTAATAGCCCCGGTAGAGGCCGAAAATGCCCTTGGCGGCGTAAGTGAAGCCGAAGGAATCGGTGGTGAGAGCGGCGTAGTTGACCGCCCGGGCCGAAAGGCGCGTGCCGGAGGCGGTGTCGGCCACAAGGAGCGTGTGCCCGAACATGGAGGCCGGGCTGTTCATGGAGGATGCCGCGAAAGCCAGGGTTACGGAGACCGGGGCCATCTCGGCGAAAAGGGCCTCGAAGCGGGGGGAGACGCCGCCCGGAAGCGCTTTCGGATCGAGCCCGAGCCTTTCCGCGATCCACGCGGCGCGGGCCGGAAAGCGTGCGCCCGGGCTTTCGCCCCGGTCCCCGGCCGCCTCGTACAGGGCCTTCACCGTGGCCAGAAGCTCGGCCTTGGGATCGTTTTTCCCGTTTCGGGCCAGGAAAAAGCCCGGATCGTCCACCCGGCTTTTTCCTTCGTGGTAGTGGCCCAGGGTGAGCCAGTAGGGATCAGCCCAGAGCCCGAGGGCCTCGGCGCGCGCAAGGGCCGCCGGGAGACCGTCGCCGCAGCGCGCTGCCGCCGGCAAAAAAAGAAGACCGGCGAAAACCAGGGCTACGATCCCCGCTCTTCCCGCCGGTCTTTTCCGGGCGCCCATATGACTTCCGTTGATAACCGCGGGATTGAACTCCATCGGAAAGGGCAAAAATCGGCGCTGCCCGCAGGCTTTCTAAAAACGATGAGCCGCAAGGAGCACAAAAAGCGAACGAGGGAGCGTACTTTTCGTACGTGACCGACGTTCGCTTTGAAGCGCGACACAGCGGATCGCGTTTTTAGGAAGCCTGCGCTAGAGGACGGCCTCGATACGGGTAAGAACTTCCTCGCTGGTCACCCCGTCCGACGCGTAAATACCCGAAAAGTTCGCCTTGAGCCTGGCGTAGAAATCGGCGCGGCCGGCGTCCGGAATCTCCAGGAGCGCCGCGAGGGTATCCAGGTACTCCCCCTGCCCGCGGGCGATGTCCGTGGCCAGGGCGTCCATGTTTCCGGCCACGAAGCTTTTCACCTTCTCGCTCCGCACCAGGGCCTCGGGCTTCTCGCACTCGGAAGTCCCGGAGGAAATCCCTAGGGGCTGGCTGGAAAACGCCCAGTTCAAGCCCGCCGTGGCCACCTGGCTCACAAGCGACTCGTTGTGCCCGAAGATCATGGTCCCCAGGCCGCAGCCGGTGTTCTTCTGCTCGGCCAAGGCCGGAGCCGCCGCCAGGATCAACACCGCCGCCAGCGCCAAAACCGCCGATTTTTTCATGCCCGCTCCTCCCCCGTTTTCGTTGGCGAACCCTCGTAAATTTTTACCTATCCCACCTTCTTACACCAGCCCCGGCCACGATTGCAAGCCCAAAGGCCGCATTGGAGCGCCTGCCCGCGCGGATACGGGTGAAAGGGGGAAACCTGGAAGAAGGATTCAGATTGTGAGGCGGAACATGTCGAAAAGATAGATACATATGAACAAATTGAAATATATAAAAAATAATAATTGACTTTTATCACCGATTTGGATATACTATTTATCAACAAATCGTGATTCAAAACCAACTTAACGCTGAAAGGGTCGCCCCATGGAATGGGAATCGCTGTATCCCGATTTTTATGGATTCGACGACAACTCCGACGGCCTCACCATCCACCACCCCTCCGAGCAGGGCTTCTTCGAGGACGACGAGCCCTGCGGCCTTACGGACGAGGACCTGGACGACGATTCCTCCGATGACCGCGACGACGACGAGGCCGCCGATGAGCCCTTCTCCGAAGACGAGTACTAAACATTCTACACCGAACGGCCCCAAAAAGCAAGCCCCGGCGCGGGCGAAGGCCGCCCCGCCCGACAGGGACACCGTGCTTTCGGCCCTTTTCACCGCCTACGAGACGGCCCTTGCGAAGGGCGCGTTCGCGCCGGCGGTGAAGGCGCTCGAAATACTCAGCAAGGCCATGGGGCTTTTTTCCGACAAGATCGAGCCCGGCGACGACGAGGGTCTTGAACTCATTACGGGGATATCGCGCCACCATGAAGACCCTTGACCTCGGATACCGGCCCCGGCCCCACCAGGCGGCCCTCCACGCGCGCAAAAGCCGCTTCACCGTGGCCGCGTGGCACAGGCGTTCGGGGAAAACCGTCATGGCCGTGATGGAGCTTCTCCACGAGGCCCTGGCCGGCGGCAAAAAGCGCGGCCGCTACTACTACGTCGCGCCCACCCAGAAGCAGGCCAAGGCCGTGGCATGGGATATTTTGAAATTTTACGCGTCCCGGGTTCCGGGCGCGCGCTTCAAGGAAACCGAGCTTTCCTGCGATTTCAGAAACGGCAACCGCATCACCCTGCGCGGCGCGGACAACCCCGACTCGCTCCGTGGGGTAGCCCTGGACGGTCTCGTCATCGACGAGACGGCCCTGATGCCCCGCCGCCTCTGGGGCGAGATCCTTTACCCGGCGCTTTCGGACCGCGACGGCTGGGCGCTTTTCATCGGAACCCCCCAGGGCCGGAACGTCTTCTTCGAGCTTTTCGAGCGCGCGAGGAAGGACCCCCTCTGGCGCGCGAGCCTCTGCCGCGCCTCGGAAACAGGCGTCCTGACGCAAGGGCAGCTCGAAACCGCCCGCGCCCAGATGACGCCGGAGGAGTACGCCCAGGAGTTCGAGTGCTCCTTCGAGGCCGCCGTGCCCGGCGCGTACTACGGCCGCGACATGGCCGAGGCCGAACGCGGGGGCCGCGTGTGCGAGGCCCCGCCGGACCCGCTCCTTCCCGTACACACCGCCTGGGACCTGGGCGTGGCCGACGCCACCGCCGTCTGGTTCTTCCAGGCCGCGGGCTCCCAGGTCCGCCTGGTGGACTTTCACGAGGCCTCCGGCTTCGGGCTTCCCCACCACGTCGAGGTTTTGAGGGCCCGCGGCTATTGCTACGGCGTCCACATCGCCCCCTCGGACGTAATGGTGCGGGACTTCTCCACAGGCGTCACCCGCTTCGAGACCGCCCGCTCCCTGGGCGTCGATTTCACGGTGGCCCCGCGCCTTCCCTTCGCCGAGGGCATACACGCGGCGCGGATGCTTCTGCCGCGCGCGGTTTTCGACGCCGGACGCTGCGAGGCCGGAATCGAGGCCTTAAAGCTCTACCGCCAGGAACGCGACGAGAAGGCTGGCGCCTTCACCGGCCGGCCCGTCCACGACTGGACCAGCCACGCGGCCGACGCCTTCCGCTACCTGGCCGTGGGCCTCGACTTGGCCCGCCCCGCGGCCCCTCCCATGACCCCGGAGGACGCTTTAAACCTCTACAGACGCCACGCGCCGCCCCGGTACCTGGCGTGAAGGAAAAGAAGGGAAAGGATTGCGGGGGCAAGTGAGGGGAAACCTTTTATCAATAAAAGGTTCTCCCCTCCCCCTCCCCCGCACCCCCTCTCCCTCCCCTTCCAAAACACTTTCAGACATTGAGCGGACGGCGCATTTGGCCGGGAAACCTCCAGCAAGCATCAGAGGGGACGAAAAATGAGCGAA
>JAKAGN010000381.1 GCA_021815525.1 Deltaproteobacteria bacterium | reverse complement strand
GGAGGGGAGAGGGAAAACCCTTTTCGCAGAAAAGGGTTTTCCCTCTCCCCTCCCCCCGCTTCTTTCGCCTATTTCTTTTGGCCCATACGGTCCAGGAAGCGGCGTGCGTCCTCGCTGCCTTTTTGGGCGGCGTCGGCGAATCCCTTGCGGGCCTCGTCCTCGTTTCCGGAGAGGAGGTGGAGGCGGGCGCGGCCGTAGAGGTACTCGGGGTTTTCGGGGTCGAGTTCGACGGCCTTGTTCACGTGGTAGAAGGCCTTGTTGAACTGGGCCGTCTCGCCGTAGGCCATGCCGAGGGCGAAGTGGACGTCGGGGCTTTCGGGGTCCTTCTCGAGGGCCTGGGTGAAGTAGCGGATGGCCTGGGCGGGGCTGCCGTAGAGCACGGCGAGGTTGCCTTTTTCGAGGAGAGCCGCGGCCTCGGGGTTGGGTTTTTCGGGGCGGGGACCGGGCTCGACGGCCTCGTCCTCCGCGCCCTTTTCCTCGATGTCGCTCCAGCCCGGTCCGCCGGAGGCTCCCTTGCCGGGCTTCTTGGCGGCGTCCGAGGCGGCCGAAAGCTTTGCGAAGAACTCCTTGAACTCGCTCGTCCTGAAGGAAACGCGGTAGTCGGCGCGGCCGCCTCCCACGTCGCCGCTGAAGTCGAGCCGCGGGTGGCCTTCGGGGACCTTGAGATCGTCCTCGGGGTGGGCCGCTCCCGAAGCCGCGCCCCTCATCATGTCGCCTATGTCCATCTGTCCCTGGAAGCAGGGGCCCGAGGCGGGGGAGGGCTTGACGCCGTCGGCCCGGGCCAGGAGGGCGGCCATGCGGGTGTCGTCGGGGGCCAGGAGCAGGATGCGTCCCTTGACCGCCACGCGCAGGGAGAAATCGACGGAGCGGTCCTTTTCAACGGGGATTTTCCATGAAATTCCCGTTACCTTGATCCCGGACACGGTGGTGGTTTCGGAGCGGGCCGGGGCGGGCGGGGCGGATTCGCCCTTCATGGAGGCCATGAGCTTGGCGTTGTAGGCTATCCACTGGTCCACGATCTCCTCGACGGACTCGCCATCCGAGACCAGCCCCGTCATGCCCTCGATGCGTGGGGCGTCGCCGGTGAAGGAGAGGCCCACGGCGCTTTCGCCGGTGAAGTGCTTGCGGAGGGCTTCCATGCCCGAGATGTCGAAGCCGGCCTTGCTGTAGACGGCGGAGAAAGCCCGGGTGAAGAGGGACGTATCCATGGCCCGGGTGCGGAACGTCATGGCGCCCTCGGGTTTGTAGCCGGAAAGCAGGCTCTCGGGTCCGGGCGGCTTGGCAAGGGCCTCGGCGAGGGTGGTGCCGGGCACGGGCAGGGCCGTGAAGTGCAGGGAGAAGACGCCGTCGTCGGAGTCCATGCCCACGGTCAGGGTCTTGACGTCCCGCAAGGACTCCACGAAGCCCGTGGCCAGCCCCGCGAGCTGGTCCGCGGACAATCCGCCGTCCTTATCCGGGTGCTTCTCTGCCTCCTTGCGGATGCTGTCCTGGAGGCCCCCGTCGTCGGCGGCCATGAGCTTGTCAACCAGCATGGACATGGGGATGTCCACGGCCAGCATGTCGGTGCAGGGCTCCTTGGAGGCCGCGAAGAGCCGGGCCGCCATGCCCTTTTTCACCACGCCGCCCGCGGGGTAGGTGAAGAGGTAGTAGTCCCGGCCCGCTGTGGCGTTGAAGTTTTGGCGGAACTGCTCGTTTTTCTTCACGAACGGCACGAGCCCCACCAGGAGCGGCGCGTCACCCGCCTTCCCGTCCAGCACGTCCGGGTTCACGATGAGAACCACGGAGCGCCTGGTGTCGAGCCAGGAAAGCCCGCCGTACTGCTGCTCAATCGTGGAGCGGACCATGCCCTTGGACTCGGGGGACGACGCGCCCACCGCGTCGTCGGCCAGGTTCACGAGGCCCGCCATGTCCCGCACGCGGATCACGATGGAGGAGTCCCCGGCCGGGAGGGCCTGCCTCGCGGGCGGCTTGGGCCGGGCGGCGGCGAGGGCCGCGACCGGCGCGCAAACAAGCGCCGCGGCAAAGAGGGCGCAGAGGAGGCGAAGCGATCCTTTCATGGCGATCTCCCTGGTTTCGTAAGAGAAACGATAAACACTACGTTCATGAATTTTGATCCATAAATTATACACGGAAAGCGACAGGATTGGCAACCGCTTTTCGCGGAATCTGCCGGCCGGCCCGGAACCTATCCGTCCTTCCGGGCCTTGGCCGATCTCCACGGAGTCCTTTTTCCTCAACCTTCCAGTCTTCGGGCGGAAGGATGCGAAGCCCTGGAAAATCCGCGACGAGGACTGCGAAGCAATCCTCGTCGCCATATCGGGGGGCCGGGGGCGGGCCATTTTCATGTTTTGGGCCCCCGGCCGCCGGAGGCGCTTTTGCTTTTTTTTGGGAAAGGGTGGGGAGTGCGGGGGGAGGGGAGGGGGAGAACCTTTTATTCATAAAAGGTTTCCCTCTCCCCTCCCCCCGCGAATCTTCTGCCTTTAAACGCAACTTGGTATCAGCCCCGCCGTAGGGCCGGGTTTGCGAGGAGGTTCACTCCCTTGACGAGGGCGAGGGCCAGTAGCACGGGGAGTATCCCGGCTCTTGGCAGGAGAAAGAGGCCCAGGGCCAGGGTGCCCACTGCGCTTCCGGCGAGGTCCGCGCCGTAGGCCCGGCCGAGGCTAGCGGGCGGCGGGACCGGGAGGGAGCGGGAGATTATGGCGATCTGGCATCCCGAGGCGAAGCCGGCCGCGAGGAGGAGGGCCGGGAGGACCCCGTAGGAGACCATGAGCGGCCCCCACGCGGATTCGGCCTGGACGCCCATGACGGCCGCGGGGATGGAGAGGGCGGCCGAAGCGGCCAGGGCGGCCTCGCAGAAGCGGACCGCGCGGATCGAAAGCAGCGGGCGCGCGGAGGCGTAGAAGCCGCCGGCGGCGGATCCGGCCAAGAAAAGCGTCGTGAACACGCAGAGCATGGAGTAGGCGCAGCCGTAAACCGCCTGGAAGATCAGGATGAGGCACAGGGTGAGCCCCATGCCGGCGCAGCCGGTGCTCATGACGGTGAAAAGGGCCCCGTCGCGCCGGAATGAGGCGAGCGCGAAAAGGAGGGAGAGGCCGAAGAGGGCGGCGGGCCACGCGGCCGTGCTTTTCGATTTTTCCAGCCACAGGGAAAGCGCGTGCCGGAAGGCGAAGGGGGAAAGGTCGCGGTTGGGCCGGACCGTGGGGGACTTCAAGAGCCCCGCCAGCTCGTCGATGCGGAAGGGGTCCGTGAGGGAGAAGATGTCGTAGGCCGCAAGCCTCCTGGTCTTTATTTTCCTTGCGGCGAGTATGGGGGCGATGCCGGACGTAAGGGGCGCGGCAGAGGCCAAGAAGATGTTCTCGGGGCCGGGAAGGACCAGGACCCGTGGAAAGACCCGCGAAAGGGCAGCGAAGACCGCGCGGTCAAGGGCGAGGGTCTCGTCTTCCATGTAGTTTTCCGCGCCCGGGAGCCGGAAGGCCAGCACGCCTTTTTGCGATAGGACGCGCCGGGCCTCCCGGAAGAACTCCAGCGTGAAGAAGCGGTTCTCCCGCAGGCTCTCCGGTGGCGGCAGGTCCAGGATCACGGCGTCGTAGGGGCCGCCAGCGCGGCGGCGGATGAAGG
>JAKAGN010000018.1 GCA_021815525.1 Deltaproteobacteria bacterium | reverse complement strand
ACTCCACCGTAAACTTCATGAACTCGGCCTTGACCACCTGCTCCGCGGCCTCCATGAAGGCTTTTAGCTCGTCGAAGGATTCGATCCCGGCCAAGCCGAAGGCCTTCAATATCCTCTTCGCCTCGATCCTGGCCATGGAGCGGACCGCGGCCCGGTTGATGATGTTGGCCTTTTCCATGCCGCACTCCAAGGCGCAGTGCTGGAACCACATGGCGTCGTGGGTCATCCAGCCCTTGTGGAGGAGCCTTTTCACCTCGCCCGCATCCAACTTTTCCATGATGCCGCTCCTTTCTACCAAGCACCTTCACCCAATAGTTGAAAGTTTTTTGGAGGGAGGGGGGGTTCTTTTTTCGAAAAGGTCCCCTCTCTCCCCCGCAGAACCTTTCTATTCCCTCCCAACCGCCCTCCACGCGGCGGCGGCGATTTCAGCGGCGGCAAGGACCGGGTCCCCCGAAGCGACGCCCTCGAGCCGCAGCCTGCCGTACTCCTGGCAGGGGCCGAGAACGAGGGCGATTGCCACGCCCAGGGGGAGCCTTCGCATGGCCCCGCGTTCCATGTGGCGCTGGAAAAACCCGCAAAGGGCGGCTCCGAAGCCGCGGTTGGCCTCCCTCATGTCGCCTTCGCCCTCCATCATGAAGGATGCGTGGCGCATCCGCGTGAGGTAGCGCGCCCACCCGGGGTTTTCCTCGAACCAATCAAGGTGCCGGGCGACCAGCTCGCGCACCCCGTCCCGGGCCGGGAGGTCCCGCGCCGCGGCCTCCATCATGCCGGCCTGAAAATCCCTGATCCCTTCCAGGTACACCTCCGCGGCCAGGTGATCCTTGCCCTTGAAATGATGGTAGAGGCTCCCGTTGGAAACGCCCGCCTTCGAGCGGATGTCATCCATGGAGGCTTCCGAGAATCCTTTTTGGTTGAACACGGCAAGCGCCGCGGAAAGGATGCTTCTTCTTTTCTCTCCGCTTGCCGCGTTGGGTGAGCCGGGCTTCCTCATACGGGCTCCTTTGTTTAGATTTATAATCCAGAATATAATTCCAGTCAAGAAGAATTCCGATGCCTCTCTCGTTTCCCGGGTAAAGGCGGGGCGGAGCTGGTCAAATGCCCGCGGGTCAAGGTCGCGGGCCGAGCCCGGAGGCGCCGGCGGCAAATGGTAGAGGTACCACATTGTCCATCTTTTCTTTCGGTCTGGAATCGGTTATAAGGCGGTTTGAAAAAAAATCGCAAAGGCCCGGCGGGGGACTTTCCCGCCAAGGAGCGCCATCCATGCCCCTCTATGATCTCTCCGATTTTTTCAGCCTGTCGCGAGCCTTAAACTACAACCTTTCCTGCACCACCTCGGCCCGGCACTACGTTCTAAAGTACGTCACCGACATGAAGCCGCTGGACCCCCTCGACAAGAGGGTCGTCATGCGGGCCCTGGAATTTCTCATCAACTCCTACAAGGGCAAGACCCGGAAGCTCGGCCCCCCGGCGGTTCTCCATCCCCTGCGGGCCTCGGCCCTGTTCTGCCGGGCCGTGCGCTCCATAGAGATTTTGGACCTCGTGACCGAGATGTTCCACGACCTGTTCGAGGACATCTACCCCTTCCAGGTGGAGGACGAGAGCTGGTGCGCCCTGATCCGCCAGGACTTCATAGCCTCCCTCTGGCCGCCCTCTGACCCCGGCGGCGGCGAGGTCTTCGACCGGCTCATGCACCTGACGCGCCGCGACAACGAGTCTTACTACGAGTATATCGGACGGATTCTGGACTCCCCCGGCGAGAACGCCGCCGTGGTGCGGGTTAAGCTCGCCGACCGCCTGGACAACACCTTGGACATGCGGATAGACCTAGACGACCCCCGGGAGCGCGGGGATTTCTTCCAGGAGGTCTTCTCCACCCTGTTCGTCAAGGCCGCCCGAAAAAACCCCTGGGAGGAGGACCACCCGCCCTCCGCGCCCTTGAACGGCGCGTGGCGGCTCTACGAGCTGTTCAAGAACGCGGTGCTCCTGTCGCTCATCCGGCAGAAGGGCTTCGTCATCGCGGGCCAGGGCTTCGACGTCCTGTTCCACGCCGTGGCCGTGGCCTCCTGGAACGAGGCCAAGCGGATATACCTGCACATCTGGGCCTACCACCAAAAGCTTTTGGGCGACCCCAGGAAGCTCCTCACCGAGGCCATGGAGTACTGCTACACCGACCGCATCAACATGGTGACGCGCCCGGACAAGCTCTATCGCCTGGACGGCCTCTTTTCCACCTACTTCGACCCGCCCCGGCGCGAGACGCACCCCCCGCCCAAGACCAGGGAGGAGATGGAGGAGGTGCGCAAGGCCCAGACCGCCAACCGCCAGCAGAAGCTTAACAATCTCTACAAGGACAAGAACCTCATGGTGGAGGCCGCCGTGGCCTTCGTGGTGATCTTCCAGAACTTCCTCCAGGACCCCGACTACTACATCCAGGGAATCTCCGAGCACGGCATCGCCCCGGCCGAGCCGGAGCGCGAGGCTTGAGGTGCCTTCAGCCAATTATGGAGAACTATGAAAACGATCTCATTCTTATTAGTTGCAGCCACACTCACTATCCTGATTTCATATTCCAAGACGGACGGGAACACATTAAAACAGTCGATGAGGCCCCAAGAAGCCGAGATAAAATTAGAGGAGCGTATCCAGCAATCAGGCACACCGAAAACAGACCTCACCTTGGCACAAGGCGTTCGGTTGATGTTGGATTTCTACCGGGATGTCAGAGCGCAAGGCGTCGATTTGAATGATGGCGGTGATATGCTTCTGTTTCAATGGGGAATTTATGATTTTGATAGAACAGGCCCTACTTTCCAGTGCGACATAACACGTCAGTTCATAGAGGCAGGCGCTCATGATGATGAGGGAATGACACAGCTCTCCTTCACCTTTCATTTTCAGCCATCACCAGTCTTTGAGAAGATTCCCGAGGGTAACAAGTGGTGTAGCGGTCTAAATGAGCTGAATGAATTCGAGAAATTCATCACTAACACAGAAGCGTTCAAGTCTGTCTCAGGAGCAAGGCCGTTGAAAGTTTCAATATGGAGGCGTATAAGCGGGCTATCCTGGGTGCTCCAGCGAACCGTGGGTGGCCCTGGCAACTCGTTGCCAGGGCGCGTAGCGCAAGAGGCCTTGGAGGCGTTCCTGGGTTGGCAGCGGCCAGCCTATCGAAACGAGGTCAAAAACCTATTGTCCAACGGAGCCCGGCAACAAGTTGCCGGGGCCATCCCGCGAATCGCAGGTTGGGCCAAACGAAGCCCGACCCAACCTGCCATCCGAAAGGAATTATTATGGGGTTTTGGAATGCAGTAAAGCAGATAGCCGCTGTCATTCGCGCTACAAGCCAGGGCTTGTCGGTCCAACGCACCGTGGCTCCCTTTCGTCCTGGAAGGCCCTCAAAGGGCGAGCCTCCACACGCCCCCGGGGAATATCGCTGGAGAAACAAGCAGAGCGGCGAGATAGAATATATCGGTGAGTCTGCCGATCTTATGAGGAGAAAAAGACAGCATGAAAAAAGTTCCGCGCCCTGGTCGCGGGAGACTCACGACTTCGAGTGGAAACCGGCCGACAGGAGATTCGGCCAGCAAGCGCGGCGCAATCACGAAAAAGCCAAAATCGCCCAGCACACCCCGAAAGGTAATAAAAATATCGGAGGGGGCGGAAGGATTGCAGCCAAGAAACGCAAATAAGGGATTGGGTTAGGCTCAACTTGATAGATGCGAAAATGGACGCAAGGCGGAGGTGGTCTCGGACAACCGCGCCGAGTCCAATACCGCCCCGGTAACCCGGTGGCGGCCTTAGTGTTTTTTCCCCCCCGGGTGCCACTGACAGCCCCAATGGCGTAAGCGTGGGTGGCCCTGGCAACTCGTTGCCAGGGCGCGGAGCGTAATAGGTCTTGGAAGCGTTCCAAGGTTGGCAGCGGCCAGCCTATTGAAACGAGGTTAAAAACCTATTGTCCAACGGAGCCCGGCAACTAGTTGCCTGGGCCACCCAATCCTTGCAGGCTCCGAGGCAGCAACATCTTGTGGTTTATCCATTTTTCAAAATCCCAGCTATCTGCCACATTGCACAGCAAAGCCCCGTCACAAATAAAACAAAAGGGGGCAAGCCTTCCGGCCGGGCCCCCTTCCGTTCATCTTCCGTCTTTCAACAGGTCGTTATCAGGCCGTTATCGGGCCGTCATCCGCCAGTCGAGAAACTCGATTTGGACAGGCCGGTCACAAGCGATGAGCCGCAAGGCGCGCGAGAAGCCAATGAGGGAGCGTACTTTTCTGTACGTGACCGAACTTGGCTTTGAAGCGCAACACAGCAGATCGCGTTTTTAGACGGGCGCTTTACTCGTAAGCCTTTCTTATTAAAGAGAGGGCGTCGTTATACTCCAGCTCCTTGGGATTGAAGGTGTGGGAGCCGTCGTTGATGGCGGCCTTGGCGCAGTCCTCAAGCTTGCCTTTGGGCACGCCCGCGTCCTTCAGGGTGAGGGGCAGCCCCGAGAGGCGGTTAAGCTCGCGGTTAAGGGCCTTTATGGTGTCCACGGACTTCTGGGCGCGGCGCTCCGGGGGGGTGGCGAGGTACACGTCCGGGCCGGCGAGCGGCAGCAGAAGCTCGGCGTAGATGTCGGCCACCACGTCCATGTTGTACTCCATGCCGATGGGAAGGAAGATGGCGTTTCCCACCCCGTGGGGCACGTGGCAGACGCCGCCCACCGCGTGGGCCAGGGAATGCACCACGCCCACCATCGCGTTGGAGAAGGAGACCCCGGCCAGGAGCGAGGCGTTGGCCATTGCGAAGCGGGCGTCCTTGTCGGAGCCGTCGGCCACGGCGCGGGGCAGGTAGTCCCGGATCATGGCGATGGCGGCCGTTGCGTAGGCGTCGGAGAGCGGGTTCTTCTGCTTGCAGGAGTAAGCCTCCACCGCGTGGGTCAGGGCGTCCATGCCGGTGGCGGCGGTGATCTTGGGCGGCATGGTGAGGGTCATCCTGGGGTCCAGGATGGCCACGTTGGGGTAGAGCCGCGCGGAGGTGAAGGCCATCTTGATGTTCTTGTCGGGGTTGGCGATGATGGCCGCCAGTGTCACCTCGGAGCCCGTTCCCGCCGTGGTGGGGATGGCGATGAAGGGCTTCAAGGGTTTCTTCAGGATTTCCGCGCCCATGTACTGCAGAAGGTCGTCCCCGCCCTCGGCGGCCAGGATGTTGACGGCCTTGGCGGTGTCCAGAACCGAGCCGCCGCCCACCGCCACGATGGAGTCGCACCCGGCCTCGCGGAACATCTTGGCCACGGCGTTCACCACGTGGTTGGAGGAGTCGGGGGGGGTGTCCTCGAAGATGGCGCCTATGGCGACTTCGCTTCCGGCGAAGCCGTCCACCACCACCTGGAGAAGCCCGGCCGCCACCACGCCCTTGTCGGTGATGACGAGGGGACGCTTGGCGCCCAGCTGGTCCAGCTCGTATGCAACGTTGTCGACGGCCACCTTCCCGGCGATGACTTTGACGGGATTCTGGAACTCGTAATAGGAAGGAATCGGAACCATTTAATCCTCCGTGCGTTGAAGGGTGTCGCGCCGTGACAAAAGCGTCACAGCCTGCGTAATCCGTAGGGAACGCCCAGGGCGTAGATCACGGCCCGAATGGCGTGTTTCGTAAGATTCATGGGCGGCACCCTTTTCAAGACCCTTTTGGATATGATCTTGGGAAAGAGGTAGCCCTGGACGATGTTGAGGCAGCGGATGAGGCTCATGGCGGCCGAGACGTCGCCCTTCAAGGTCGCCCGGTGCTCGGCGTAGCTCTGGGGGGTGCCGATCTGGGCGGACATGACCAGGAAAGCCCCCTCGAGGGTCTTGAAGCTGATGGCCAGATCCGCCGGCATCTTGTTCATGCCGAGGTAGCGCAGTCGCCCGTTTCTTTTTTCGAGGACCATGTAGGGGCCGTTGGGGAGAACCTCGAACATCACCACCATCGGGTCCTTCCAGGTCTTGACTTCGTTTCTGACGTCCTTGTCCAGTATGGCGGCCGTCTCCATGGCGCTTCCCAGGGCCAGGAAGGCCGAGGCCACCACGAACTTCTTCAAGGGCTTTTCCCTTGGCCGCCATTTCGCCACGGTGTTGGCGATCATCATCTTTGTCTCTCCTTGTTGAATGGAAAAAACGGGACGAAAAATTTTCAGCCGCGCGGATACGGGCGCGATAAACGGCGGGGCGGGCGGGAAGCGAACTCCCCGTCCGCCCGAATGAGCGAGCGAGCCGGATGCTTTTTTTTCGTGCGGCCTTAAAGCCTTAGCCGGCCGGCGAGAAGAAGACCTTCTGCACGAAGTCCGCCACGCCGTCGGCCGCGACGAGGTTCTCCTCGGACTCCAGAGTTCCGCAGCCGCCGATTTCCACGATGGAGGAGAGAAGCCTTTTACCGGCCGGCTCGCTGCCGATCTGGATGGCGCTGATGCAAAGGCGGTCGCCGAAGGCGGCCTTCATCTTCTTGGCCGCGGCCACGGGGTCGCCGATGTTGTTCATGCCGTCGGAGATGATTATGACCGCCACCGCGCCCTTGGCGTAACTCAAGTCGGACGCGCTCTTGGCGATGGCGTCGGCCAGCGGCGTGCGGCCCTTGGAGAATATGGCGTTCTCCATGGCTTCCTTGAAGTCCTCGCGGTCCCAGCGGGCCGGGCCGAAAAAGAGCCTGGACTTGTTGCGGCCGAAGGGGCAGATGGTGGTGCCGGCCGAGCGCAGGGCGGCCATGAAGCCCACGTTGGGGAGGGTCTCGTTGATGCGGGCCACGATGTCCCAGGCCCTGTCGAAGCGGCTTTCGCCCTTGAACACCTCCGAGCCCGCCATGGACTGGGACGAATCCATGATGATCATGAAGTTGTCGGCCTTGCGCACGATTTCGCCGCTCTTGGCCTTGGGGGAAAGGTCCACGGGCTTGAAGGCGGGGTTGGGCTGATGAGCCACGCAAGCCACGAGGGATGCTACGGCCAGGACGACGATGGCGCGCTTCATGAGTTTTACGGTCATGCTTTCCTCCTTCACGCTCGGAAATTTTGGGAGCGGCAAGACATGGGTGAAAATCCGGGGAAAAAGGCCTGATCGAAGATTGTCGCCTTACATAGCATGTCGCACGGCGCTGTACAACAGGAAAACTTGCTCCGGGCGATCCAATTTCCACGAAGCCCGTGAAATCACACGGCCCGTGATAAAGGTCCCCTCACGGCTCTTTTTTGTGGCGCTGCGGAGTCAGGAAAGGCGATTCCGGAAATCCTCGTAGGAGAAGCGCCGAATCTCCGAGAGGCTGCCGTCCGCGCGCCGGAGCACGATGGACGGAAGGCCGATGCCGTTGAAGGTGTTGTTCTTCACCATGGAGTAGATGGCCATGTCGGTGAAGACGATCCGGTCGCCCACCGCAAGGGGCCTCTTGAAGGAGTAGTCGCCCATGACGTCGCCGGCCAGGCAGGTCATGCCGGCGAGCCGGTAAGTGTGGAGGTGCTCGCCGGGCGTTCCCGCGCCGATCACGGCCGGGCGGTAGGGCATCTCCAGGACGTCCGGCATGTGGGCCGCGGCCGAGGTGTCCAGGATGGCGATGGCCATGCCGTTTTCCACGATGTCGAGGACGCTCGCCACGAGAAAACCCGCGTTCAGGGCCACGGCCTCTCCGGGCTCGAGGTAGAGCGCAAGGTGCGGGTGGCGGGCCGAGAAGCCCCGGAGGACCCGGACGAGTCGCTCGATGTCGTAGCCCGGGCGGGTGATGTGGTGGCCGCCGCCCATGTTGACCCATTCCATGCGCGGCAGTAGATGGCCGAACTTCTCCTCGAAGGCGGAAAGCGTCCGCTCCAGGGAGTCGGAGTCAAGCTCGCAAAGGGTGTGGAAGTGAAGGCCCGAGATACCCTCCAAAAGATCGGGCCTGAAGTTTTTCCGGGTGACCCCGAGCCGGGAGAAGGGCCCGCAGGGATCGTAGATGGCGGTCTTGACCTCGGAGTGCTCGGGATTGACCCGTATGCCGCAGTGGACCTTCCCCGCCGCGCGGCCCCGGTAGCGCTCCCACTGGGCAAAGGAGTTGAAGGTCACGGTGTGGCAGTACGAGAGAAGCTCGCCGAACTCCTCCTCCCGGAAGGCCGGGGCCCCGGCGTGGACCTCGCCGCCGAACTCCTCGCGGCCGAGCCGGGCCTCGAAAAGCCCGCTGGCGCACACTCCCGAGAGGACGCCGCGGAGAAGCGGGAAGGTCGAGAAGGCGGCGAAGCATTTCAGCGCCAGTAGAATCTTTACGCCCGCGGCCTTTTGCACGCCGTCGAGGACCGCGAGGTTTTCCGCCAGAAGCCCCAGGTCGATGACGTAGGAGGGGCTGGGAACATCCCCTATCCATCTGAAATCCAGCGCTTTTTCCGGTTCGTTCATGCCCTATTTCCCGCCGAAGACGTAGCGCCCGCCGCGCACCGAGACGTTGGGGGGAAGCCGGTCGCGCTCGAAGAGGTCGTAGCCCTCCGCGAGGTTCCGCCAGAAGTCCGCCCAGCTGACTTCTTTGACGTCTTCCGGGCTCTCCTGCCGGTCGAGGCCATCCACCTTGTTCTTGGAAATTCCCCCGATGCGGTAAGGCCCCTTGTGGCTTTCGAGGTTTTCCCGGCTCATGCGGAAGGGGAAGATGTGGACGGAAAAGGCCCGCTGGCCGTGCTTGAAGGCCGCGTCGGCCAGGGCGAAGATTTCCTCTATGCCCTCGTTGCCCATGGCGTAGCAGCCGATGGAGACGCAGCTTCCGTGCACCATGATGGCGCCTCCGGTGCGGCCGTGGGCCCGGTCGTAGGCGTTGGGGTAGCCGATGTTGAATGAGAGGTGGAAGTCGCTTGAAGGGTTCAGCGCCCCGGGAGGCACCTCGTAGAAGCCTTCCGGAGCCTGGCGGTCGCCCGCCTTGAGCTTGGGGCCCAGGCCCCCCGAGTAGGTGCAGACGGGGTAGGTCTTGAAAAGGACGTACTTTTTCCCGGGTCCTTTAAGCCACAGCTCCAGGAGCTTCTCTTCCTTGAAGATGCGGATGAAAACGGGCGCGCCGAAGGCGAGGCCCTTCTCCGCCAGGGCCGTTTTGAGCCCTGGGGTGACCCGGGCGACGGCCTCGCGGCTCCGCGGGCTCGACGGCGCCGATGGAGCCGGCTTCCGGGTTTTGCCGGCGAGGGCGGCGGGGCCTGAGGCCTGCCCCAGAAGGAGCGCTGCGAGGAAGAGGACGGCGAACCTTTTCATCATGGCCTCCCGTTCTTGTTTTTCAGCCTCCGGCCCGGGTTCGAGTCGTAATTTTCATAATAGCAACCGCCGTATTTTCGGCGCTTACGCGCGCCGGGCGGAGAGATGCGAAGCCCTCATAAAACTTGCGGAGCGTGCGCACAGCGCACGCGGAGCCATAGCGGGGGTCCGGGGGAGGGGGGAGAACCTTTTCATAGAAAAGGTCCTCCCCCCTCCCCCGCAAATCCTTCCCTCATTCCTCCAAGAACTTCTCCGTCCACGGCAGGCCGTGGCGGTTCAGGCGATCCATGAAGGGGGCGGGGTCGAACTCCTCCATGTTGAAGACGCCCTTGCCGCGCCAGGCGCCGGAGAGCATCATGAGGGCCCCGATCATGGCGGGGACGCCCGTGGTGTAGGAGACTGCCTGGGCGCCAAGCTCCCGGTAGCACTCGGCGTGGTCGCAGACGTTGTAGATGTAGTAGGTGCGCGGCCTGCCGTCCTTTTCGCCCTTGATCATACAGCCGATGTTGGTCTTTCCGGTGTAGCCCTCCGCGAGGGAGGCGGGGTCCGGCAGGAGCGCCTTCAGGAACTCGAGGGGCACGATGTCCACGCCCTTGAAGCGCACGGGGTCGATCCTCGTCATGCCCACGTTTTCGAGGACCCGAAGATGGGTCAGGTAGTTTTCGGAGAAGGTCATCCAGAACCTCATGCGGCGGATGCCGGGGATGTTCTTTGCGAGGGACTCCATCTCCTCGTGGTACATGAGGTACATTTCCCGGACGCCGATCTCGGGAAAGTCGAAGGGCTCGTGGACCGAAAGGGGAGGGGTCTCGATGAAGCGGCCGTTCTCGTAGTAACGGCCGGGCGCGCTCACCTCGCGGATGTTGATTTCCGGGTTGAAGTTGGTGGCGAAGGGATGCCCGTGGTCGCCGCCGTTGCAGTCCATGATGTCGATGGTGTGGATGCGGTCGAAGTGGTTTTTCGCGGCGTGGGCGCAAAAGACGTTGGTGACGCCCGGGTCGAAGCCGGAGCCCAGAAGCGCCATGAGGCCGCGCTCCCGGAAGCGCTCCATGTAGTCCCACTGCCACTTGTAGCAGAACCTGGCCTCGTCGCGGGGCTCGTAGTTGGCGGTGTCCAGGTAGTCCACGCCGGTTTCCAGGCAGGCGTCCATGATGGTTAGGTCCTGGTAGGGGAGCGCCACGTTCACCACGAGGTCCGGCTTTTCGGCCCGGAGGAGGGAGACCAGCTCAGGGACGCTGTCGGCGTCCACCCTAAGGGTCTTCACGGGGCGCGGCGTCCCGGCCGCGATCTTTTCGCATTTTTCGAGGGTGCGGCTTGCAAGCACTATTTCCGAGAACACCTCGGGAACCTGGGCGCACTTTTTCACCACAACGCTTCCCACTCCACCGGCGCCTATTATGAGAACCTTTTTCATGAAACCTCTCCCTATGTATGCCGAAGGCCTGTGCGGCGTTTGCATTCAGGCCGCCACCATAACCTTTAAGCTTGGCGGATGCAACTTTTCCAAAGGCGTTCGGCGAAATTCGGCAGGCTCAACTTGACAGTCACAGGCCCTATGGGTTATTAAATGATATTCGTCATTTCTTTCAAAAGGTTGCGCCGCCCAGGCTTTTGACTGCCGGGCCATCCCCGGCGGCGTCTTTTTCCATCGGCGCGGCATGGAGATACGCTCATGCGAAGGCCATCCCGGCTGATTTTCGCTGCATGCATCGCGCTTTTTTTGGGGGCCTGCGCCACCCAGAACGCCGCGGTCAAGCTCCCGGAATCCCCCCCCGACACGGGCGGCGCGCGCGCCGTGGACGTGGACGAGGAGCTGGGCGGGCCCAAAGGCGGGCAGGCGGCCCCCGAGAGGCCCGGCAAGGACGGCCGTTCCTACACCAAGATTTCGCCCCGCGAGCTCATGGACATCCTCAAGGAGGAAGGCTACTCGCCCAGCCTCCGGGGAGACTCCAAGGACGTGATCCTGGTGAAGATGGATGGCTTGAACGTTCTTTTTTTCTTCGCGGACAACAGGAAAAGCATCCAGGCCTACGCGGGATTCAAGGGGGACAGCGTGCCGCTTTCCCGCATCAACGAGTGGAATCGCAACATGCGTTTTTCCCGGGCCTACCTGGACGACGAAAAGGACCCAGTCATAGAGCTCGACCTGGATCTCGAGGGTGGAATCCAGCGTAAGAACATCTCGGCCTTTTTCAGGCTTGTGCGCGCCTCCGTCCTCAAGTTCAGGGAGCATATCTGGCGCCAGTGAGGGCGGCCGGAGATGGCCGTGGCGCCGGAGACCCTCCGAAGGGCTTGTGCGAAGGAGCCGTCTGTGGTAGACTGGAAAAAATTTTTCGCCGGGTTCTCAAAAGAGAGGGATGCCCCGTGGCCTTTCCGTGCGGGCGCCTTAATGGGCGACAGGCCTTGACACGCCCGATGGACGCCCTCATCGGCAGGGCGTTTGCCGGCCCCAGGTTTTCCAGGGGGCCGTCGCCCGCTCCACCCCGACTCAATCCATGCCCATTCTGGGGAAAGGAATCGTCATGCCGGTCCTGAGTCGTCACGGATACGTGACCGCCGCGCTTGCGGGCGGTCTCGCGTTTCTGTTGGTCCTGGCCATGCCGGGAAGCGTCCGTTCCGGGGAACTGGAAGACGGGCTCCTGAGGATCGTCCAGGATTTTCAGCGGCACATCGGCCAGGTTCCTCCGGGCCAGAAGTACACCGTGGTGGTGCGTTTCTTCGAGACAGAGGAAAACCACAAACCCGCCTGGATATGCGAACGCATCGAGAGCATACTGGTGAACCACCTGGTGGAGCGCTTCTCCGACAAGAAGGAGATAGAGGTCTTGGACCGCAGGAGGGTCCAGGCCATGGACGCGGAGATCGCCTTCACCGCGGACCCGTCCCACTCCGGGGCCAGCTCCGGCGACTGGGTGCGGAAGTTCGGCCAGAAGAAAGGCGCGGGCTTTCTCATCACCGGCACCACTGCCCGCATGACGAGGGATCTCGAGATCACGGCCAACATGATCGACGTGGTCTCCGGAAGCGTGGTGGCCAGCTCCCACGTGAAGGTGCCGCTGGACAGCATAGATCCCATGCTGTTCCGGGACTATCCCTCGTCCGGCTATCCCGCGTCCGCGTCATCGACTCCGCCGCCCAGGGTGGCTCCGCCCACCTACGCCCCGCCCACGACGCCACCGCCCACGACGCCGCCGCCCACCTACGCTCCGCCCACCTACGCTCCGCCCACCTACGCCCCGCCCACCTACGCCCCGCAGCCGAGGCAATCTTCGGGCGGCGATAGCTACAGCGGCAGCCAGGACATTTACGCCCGCATGAACCAGGCGCAGCTCATGGCGCTCCTCCGGGAGGCCGGGTACAGCCCGGAGGTGGTGAGGGATAACGTCATAAGGGTCCAGATGGACGGGCTCAAGGTGATCTTCTTCGTTGCGGAAAACCAGTTGAACCTCCAGGCCTACGCGGGGTTCAGCGGCGGCGGCGTGAGCCTCAAGACCATCAACGACTGGAACAAGGACCACCGCTTTTCTCACGCCTATCTGGACAACGAAAACGATCCTGCCGTGGAGCTCGACCTCGACCTGGAGGGCGGAGGAGTGACCAAGGACAACGTCATGAATTTTTTCAGCCTCGTGCGGCTTTCGGTTACCACCTTCAAGACCAAGATATGGGGCGAGTGACCCGCCGGAGAGGAGCCGGCGCCATTATCAGAACCTCATCAAAGGAGAACGAAATGAAGCGTCTTTTGCTTGCGGCCCTCTTCGCGTTGTGCCTCGTTCCGCTCGCCGTTTCCCCGGTTTTCGCGGCGGACGTTATGAAGCGGATCAGCACTGGGCAGCTCAAGGCCATCATCTCGGACGCGGGCTACGACGTGAGCGTCCAGAAGGAAGGCGTGCTGAAGGCCCAGATGAACGGGATCACCGTTTTGTTCTTCATCGCGGAGAACAGCGAGAGCATCCAGGCCTACGCGGGCTTCAAGGGCGGCGACTCGTCCCTCCGGAACATGAACGAGTGGAACAAGAACAAGCGTTTCTCCCGGGCCTACAAGGACGACGAGGGCGACCCGGTAATCGAGCTTGACCTCGACTTCGAGGGCGGCATCACCGAGGGGCGCGTCACCAACTTCCTGGCCACCGTGGCCCTTTCCGTGAAGGTGTTCCGGGATCACATCTACGGATCATCCGACAAGTAAGGGCTTCCGGAAGGAAGGCGGCCGCGGCCCGGACTTGGCCGCGTTGCGGCGGTAAAAATTTTTGAAAATCGGGCGCGGGGCGCACCATTGGCGCGTTTCCGCGCCTATTTTTTTCCCGGCTCCCGTTCCGGCCGGAAAAAGCGCTCGCGCTCGCTATAGATGCAGCCGCAGTACTGCTGCCGGTAGAGCTTAAGGCGCTTGGACTCCTCTATCCCCTCCTTCCAGCCCTTGCGGAAATCCTCGTAGAAAAAGGGCACGCCGCATTCGGCGGCCACCGCCTCGCCGGTTTCCCGGATGAGCTCGTGCTTCTGGAACCTGCTGTAAAGGAGCGTGGTGGAAAATGCGTCGAAGCGGCCGTGGCGGGCGATCCGGGCCGCGGCCGAAAGCCTGGCGTGGTAGCAGAAGCGGCAGCGGTCGGCCTCCCGGAAAGCGGCCATCCGCAAGAACCCCTCCAAATCATATCCGTTTTCGCGGATCACCGTAAAGCCCGCGATCCCGGCGAAAAGGTCCAGGGCCTCCTCGCGCTTTTGCATCTCCGTATATGGATGGATGTTGGAGCGGAAAAAATATCCCGTTATCTCGTGTCCTTGCGCCGAAAGCACCGCCACGGGATACACGGAGCAGGGCCCGCAGCAGTTATGGAGCAGGATTTTCATGGTAGGCCCCGCTTGAACTGGATTGAACGAATCATCTCAGCATGTTGGGGTTGGGGGCGGCCGAGGGCGGCGGGTCGTCCGAAAAAAAGCTTTCCGCGGCCCATACGGCGTCGTCCATGTCGCGGGCTGTTTTCACCGCCACCGCAAGGCTGTGGCCGAAGGCGAAATCGGCGGCCATGTAGCCCGTCAATACCTTGAAGCGGTTCACGGCGGGCCTGGGCTTGAAGTGCTCGGAGCAAAGCCCGGCGAATCTTTTCAGCGCCGCCAGGTGGAGCCCGGTCCGTGGGGGCGGAAGCCCGCACCAGTCGGCGAAGACCCAGGGCCGAACCGCCGCGATGCGCCCCAGGGCCACGCCGTCGCAGCCGGTTTCCGCCATCATCTTTGCGCAATCCTCGGGGCCGAACACGTTGCCGTTTCCGAAAACCGGAATTTTTACAGCATCCTTCACCCGGCCGATGTACTCCCAGCGGGGCGGGCGCGTGCGGATGTCGGGCGCGGTTCTGGGGTGGAAGGTGAGGGCGTCCGCGCCGTTTTCCTCGAATATGCGCGCAAGGCCCGCGGCGTTTTCCGGCTCGTCCTCCCAGCCCGTGCGGAACTTCACGAATAACGGTATCTTGACGGCCCTTCTCACCGCAGCAACGACCGCCGCGGCCTTTTCGGGGTCCCTCAAAAGCGCCGCGCCGCCGCCCTTCCTCACGATGGTCCCCACCGAGCAGCCGAAGTTCAAGTCCACCCCGAAGAAGCCCTCACGCTCGCAGCGGGCGGCGGCCGCGGCCATCTCCTCGGGCCCGCTTCCGTATATCTGCCACAAAAGCTTCGGCTTCTCGTCCTCGGTCCAGCAGAACACCTTGGAAACCTTGGGATTTTCGGTGGGTATTGCACGGCTCGCGGACATCTCCGAATACAGAAGCCCCGCGCCGCCATACTCGTTAACGAGCCGCCGAAAGGCCACGTGGGTGATGCCGGCCATGGGCGCCAGGAGAAGGCGGCTTTCTATCGTTTTCCCCCCGATTTCGAGGGGCCTGTTCAACAATTCCTTGAGATTCATGCCAGTTCCGAAAAAGCGAGAGGTCCGTATCCTTAAAAATTGAACGGCGCGGAGCAAAGTCCCTAATCGAGGGATCAAAGTCAAGGGGAAGGGCGGAAAATTGGATGGGAGACGAAACGTTTTTCTACGCGGTATGGAGACGTTTGAAACAAATCATGTTGTCTAAGGCAATCCATCGTCCATCAATATTGGAAGTGTTTTGGAAAGGGTAGGGGAAGGGGGTGCGGGGGGAGGGGGAGGGGAGAACCTTTTATTCATAAAAGGTT
>JAKAGN010000017.1 GCA_021815525.1 Deltaproteobacteria bacterium | reverse complement strand
TCCCTGGGCTACGCCGGGCTCCTGCCCCCACCCCTCTCCGCCTGGACCGCCAACGCCCTTTTGGGCACCCTCGCCGCCTTCCTCTTCTTCCGCCTCCGGGAACATTTATAAAAATTCGGGAAGGATACGCGGGGGGAGGGGAACCCCTTTTCAGCGAAAAGGGTTTCCCCTCCCCCCGCGAACCCTCTCTCCCTAAACGCAACCTGGTCTGAAAGGAAGGCGTGTGAACCCGGACGATGGGAAAGAAAAAGAAGAGCGGCCCGCCGCCGACAAGGCCCCGAGGAGGGAGCGCCCCGAAGCCTCCTCCCGCGGCTTCGGCGCCTTTCCCTACCGGGGGCGGGACAAGGAGCCCTTGGAAAACCTGGCGCTTTCGGACCGCCCCTTCATGAGCATCCGCACGCGCCTCGTCTTCGCCTTCAGCCTCATATTCGCCCTTTGCGTCATCATCACCATCTGGTCCATCTACGCCGTGAGCCTCCTGGACGAAAAGATACACTTCCTGGAAACCTCCGGGAACTACAGGACCGAGATCCAGCAGGCCCGGCGCTTCGAGAAGAACTACCTTCTATACGGCACCAACCTGGAGGACGCCCTGGAGCACCTGGCCGACGCCAGGCGCATCCTGACCCAAAACGGCGACACCGTGGAAAAGGTCCTGGGCCGGAGGGCCGCCTCCATCATGGCGGAGCATCTGGCCGAGTATCACCGGCTCCTGGCCGCCCTGGCCGCATCCAAGGACCCGGCCGAACGGCGCATCCTGGAAACCAAGCTCCGGGATCACGGGGCGCAGATGGTGAACCTGGCCTCCGACTTCGAGAAGGTGGAACGGGAAAACGTAAGGATGATGCTCTCCTACGCCCGCCGGATTCCCTTCCTGTTCCTGGGGGTTCTCCTCATCACCTCGCTTTTCGTGGCTTACTTCCTGGCCCGGCAGATACTGATTTCCCTGAGCCGCTTCCGGGAGTACGCCAACCGTATAGGCCAGGGGGACTTCACCCCCATAACGCCCCAGAAGAAATACCAGGACGAGTTTTCGCTGCTCGCAATGGCCTTCAACCGCATGATCCACGAGCTGGACCGCCGCCACACCATCCTGGTGGAGTCCCACAAGCTCAGGGCCGTGGGCACCCTGGTGGCCGGGGTGGCCCACGAGCTGAACAACCCCCTTAACAACACCATGCTCACGGCCTCCATGCTGGAGGAGGACTTCGCCGACATGGACGACGACCAGAAGCGGGAGATGATCGCGGACATCATCCGCGAGACCGAACGCTCCCAGAAGATCGTCCGGCACCTTCTGGACTTCGCCAGGGAGAGCGAGATCCGGGTGGAGCCCTTGTCCATGAACCGGATACTTACGGACTCCATCCGGCTGGTGGCCAACCAGGTGAAAATCGCCAAGATTTCCCTCACCACCGACTTTACGGAAAACCTCCCGCCCGTGCACGGAGACCTTCGGATGCTCCAGCAGGTCTTCATCAACCTCATCTTGAACGCCGTGGACGCGCTCCCCCAGAAGGGAAGCATCCGGATCACCACCGCCCCGGCCGGGCAGGAGGGCTACATCCTGGTGGAGGTGTCGGACAACGGGCCGGGCATTCCGGAGCACATCCTGCCGCGCATCTTCGAGCCCTTCTTCACCACCAAGGCTCCGGGCAAGGGCACGGGGCTGGGGCTTTCGGTGTCCCGGGGCATCGTCCGGAAGCTGGGCGGCTACCTGAGCGTGAAAAGCACGCAAGGTGAGGGAACCACCTTTTCGGTGCTGCTCCCGGCAACGGGCGTGCCCTCCGATATATCGTCGGGTTAGCCGCTTCCTCCCACCGCGCCTTCCTTCCGCTTCTCGGCCTGCTCCGCCCAAAAAAAACTTGTCAGGCCCCTGCCGGAAATATATACCTTCAAAAAATAAGGGATTTGATCCGCCCGCGAAAAATTCGGGCCCCCTTTGGAGAAGCGCGAAAAAACGGTAAGGAGAGGACAATGGAAAAGATACTCGTCGTGGGATGCCGGCGGGCCATGGACGTTTCCTGCGTGGCCTGCAGCCGCTGCATGGTGGGATGGAACCGGCGGGATGGGGAGTTTTCCCGTTACGGCGCGGACGCCCAGCTCATGGGCATCCTGGGCTGCGGCGACTGCCCCGGAGCCGCCATCGTGCCGCGCCTCGTCCAGGCCAAGGCATGGAACGCGCCAATGGGCGAGATCCCCACGCGGGTTCACGTGGCCACCTGCATAGTGGATCATTGCCCCCATAAGGAGACACTTATCAAAAAGATCCGGGCCAAGGCGGGGGTGGAGGTCATCGAAGGCTCCCACCCCTACCGGCCCGAAAACGTCTTCGGTCAATGAGGCAGGGACGAACCGCGCATTCAAGGTCCGGGGATCCTGATAAGCCGGACAAGGAGGGCCCAAGATGCAACTCGCTTTTCCCACCGTCGAGGACAAGGGCATGGAAAGCCCTCTTTTCGGGCACTTCGGCTCGGCCCGGTACTTCATAGTCCTCGACACCGAACGCAAGACCGTATCCACCCTCTCGAACGCCGACGCCAACCACGTCCACGGCCAGTGCCAGCCCCTCAAGGCCTTGGGCAACAGCCCCGTGGAGGCCGTGGTGGTGGGCGGCATAGGCCTGGGAGCCCTGCAGAAGCTCAACCAGGCGGGCATCAAGGTCTATCGCGGCGTGGAGGGCACCGTGTCGGAGAACGCCCGCCTCGCGGAGATGGGCGCGCTTCCCGAGTTCGGCTCCAACGACACCTGCGCCGGGCACCACGGCCACGAGTGCCACCACGGGTGAGCATTTCGGAGCCGGGGCTTTTTCCAGGTACCTTTTCATGGCCTCAAGACAGGAAGGACGGTGTCCATGCCCCTTTTCGAGTTCCTTTGCACGGGCTGCGGGAAAACGGCGGAAATCCTCGTGATGGGGTCGGACCCGCCTCCCGCCTGCCCTTTCTGCGGCGGGGCCAGCCTGAAAAAGCTCCTGTCCGCACACTCATCCCACCCCGGAACTTCGGGGGGCCGCCTGCCCGGGCCCGGCGACAGCTCCTGCTGCGGCAAGTCCGCCGAGGCCGCTGGCTGCGCCGGACCGGGAAGCTGCTGCGGAAAGGCGTTCTAGAAGCCATCTTGTACCGCCCCCCCGCCGGCCGCGAAGCCCGCTTTTCCCAATCTTACAGGCTTCGGGCGGCCGAATGCGAAGCCCTGGAAAACTGCGGAGCCTTGCGGAGCAAGGCTCCGCCACATCGGGGGTCCGGGGGCGGTTTGCGCCCCCGGCCGCCGGAGGCGCTTTTGCTTTTCTTTTGGGAAAGGGAGGGGGGGTGGAGGGGAGGGGGAAACCTTTTCCGCGACAAGGTTTCCCCCTCCCCCACATGATTGAACGGTTACGCGCTCTAGGCGAAAAGGCTTGCGCCCGATAAGAGCGCGCTGGTAAGGTGTTGGGAAACCTTTTCCCGATATTCCGCGAGGACGCCTTGCCCAAACGCCATCTTCTCAAGGTCTCCACCCTTCTCTTTTTCTCCGGCGCCTGCGCCCTTGTCTACCAGGTTGCCTGGTTCCGGGAGCTGCGGCTCATTTTCGGCGCTTCCACTGCCGCCAACGCGGCCGTCATCGCCATCTTCATGGGCGGCCTGGGCCTGGGCGGGGCCTTTCTGGGAAAACGGGCGGACCGCCGCGTCCGCCCCCTGCTTTTTTACGCCCACCTGGAAATAGGCGTGGCGGCCACCGCGGCCGCCACGCCCCTCCTCCTCCTTTTGGTGAGGGAGGGCTACATCGCCGCCGGCGGCTCCCAGGCCCTGGGCGCGTTTCCCGCGGCCGCAATCCGGCTTTTCCTGGCGGCCCTCGTCCTTTCGGCCCCCACCTTTCTCATGGGCGGAACCCTCCCGGCGGCGGTCCGCGCAGTGGAAAACGAGTCGGACCCCGGCCGGGGGCGCCTGGCCGTGCTCTACGGGGCCAACACCCTGGGCGCGGTGACGGGAACCATGCTGGCCAGCTTCCTCATGCTGGAGATACTGGGGATCAGGAGCACCCTCTGGTTCGCGTGCGCCGCCAACATGATCGTGGGCGTGATGGCCCGAAGCATGGGAAGGCTCTGCTCCCCGGCCGAAATTCCGCAGGCCCCGGCGCCGGGTTCGGAGGCCTCGGCCCCGCCGGCGTATCCTCGCCTACTCATCCTGGCGGCCGCTTTTCTGGTGGGCGCGGCCTTCTTCCTGATGGAAATGGTGTGGTACCGCATGTTGGCCCCCATCCTGGGCGGCTCCACCTACACATTCGGCACGATACTGGCCGTGGCCCTCTTGGGCATCGGCGCTGGCGGGGGCATATACGCGGCCTGGGCCGGCCTGGGCGGGCGGCCGAGCCTCTCCGGCTTCGCGCTGACCTGCGGCCTGGAGGCTTTTTTCCTGGCCGCGGCCTTCGCGCTGGGCGACAAGGTGGCCCTCGCGGCCGCTTTTCTGCGCTCCCTTTCGGCGCTCGGAATGACCTGGCAGGTCATCGCCTGGGTGGCCGTGACCGCCCTGGTGGTCTTTCCGGCCGCGCTCGTGGCCGGGTTCCAGTTTCCCCTCCTGGTGGGGCTTCTGGGCCGGGGTGAAAAAAAGGTGGGAAAGGACACCGGGCTCGCCTACGCGTTCAACACCGCCGGCGCCATCGCCGGGTCGCTGGCGGGCGGCTTCGGGCTCCTGCCGGTCCTTTCCGCCCCCGGCTGCTGGCGGGCCGTGGTGGTCATCCTGGCGCTTTTGTGCCTTGCGGCGATACTCCACTGCGTGAAGGATCGAAACGGCCGCCGCCTGGGCCTCGCCTGGCCGGCCCTTTTCCTCGTGGCATCCCTTTGCCTGACCGGGGCCCGGGGCCCCACCGCGGCGTGGCGGCACAGCGCCATAGGGGCCGGACGGGCCGACCTTTCGGGCCTGGACAAGAACGGAATCAGGAACTGGGTCCAAAAAATCCGCAGGAACATAACGTGGCAGAAGGACGGCGTGGAGTCGTCCGTGGCCATAAGCGAGGACGTGGACCTCGTGTTCCTGGTGAACGGCAAGGCCGACGGCTCCGCGCGCTCCGACGCGCCCACCCAGGTGATGCTGGGCATGACCTCGGCCATCCTGCACCCCGCCCCCAAGCGGGCCCTCGTCATCGGCATGGGAACGGGCCAGAGCGCGGGCTGGCTGGCGCAAGTGCCCACCATGAAACAAGTGGACGTGGTGGAGCTGGAGCCGGCCGTCCTTACCGTGGCCCGGCGCTGCGCGGCCACCAACTGCGACGTTCTGTCAAACCCCAAGGTCAGGGTCATGATCGGCGACGGCCGGGAGGTCCTTCTCACCGCCCGGGAGAAGTACGACGTCATCGCCTCCGAGCCGTCAAACCCATACCGGGCGGGGGTGGCGGGGCTCTACACCCGGGAGTTCTACCAGGCCGCCAAAAACGCCCTCGCGCCCGGCGGGTACTTCTCCCAGTGGGTGCAGGCCTACGAGGTGGACGTCCCCACCGTGGCCACCATCATCGCCACGCTGAAATCGGTCTTCGGCTCGGTGGACATCTGGCAGACCGACACCAACGATCTCCTTTTCGTCTGCTCGGCCGGGCCCGAGGCCCCCTACCCCGTCCGGGAGCTGCGCCGCAGGGTGGCCGCCGAGCCTTTCCGCACGGCCCTTTTGAAGGCCTGGCGCGTGACCGACCTCGAGGGCTTTCTCTCCCGCTTCGTGGCCGGCGACGGCTTCTGCCGCATGGTGGCCGCCGACGCCGCCAAGAGCGGTCTCCTTAACACGGACGACCGGATGCTGGTGGAGTTCGCCTTCGCCCGGACCGTGGGCCGGACCTTGGGCTTCAGCATGTCGGGGCTCAAGGAGGAGGCCGAATCCCGCGGGGAGTTCAGGCCGCGGGTGAGCGGCGACGTGGACTGGCGCCTTGTGGACGAAAACTACATCCTGCTTTTCCAGACCGCCGGATGGCAGACCGCCAAGCTTCCCCGCCGCTTCGACGACAAGGACCGGGCCCTGGCCGAGGCCTTCAACATCTTCCGGGACAACCGCTGCAGGGCCTTCCTGGACGCCTGGCTTCCCCTGGGCCGCGATCCGCGCTATCCCACCGAGATCGCAATGGCCGCCGAGTCCTTCGCGGAGCTTGGCAACGCCGCGGCCCTGCCGCTGGCGGACCGCCTCGCCCCCATGTTCCCGGCCGAGGCCAACGCGATTCGGGCCCGTTACCTTGCAAGAACCGGAAACACGAAGGAGGCCCTCGACATTCTCCTTGGGGTCTACGAACGGCTTGGGGTGGACCCCTGGGTGGACATCCAGGTGGCCTACCGCTCCCTTCTTCTGGGCATGGAGCTGGCCGAGAGGAACCGGGATGCGGCCACCGCCGTGTTCGGAAGCCTCATGAAGCCCTTCACCACAGGGCTCCTCACCGAGGAACGCCGCCTCGTCCTTTTCAACCTGGCCAAAAAGCTCGATTATTATCCCGTCGCCCCCAACCGGCTGGTGATCGACCACTCCTTCCTGGAAAAGGTGATCCCGCTCTTCGAGCCCAACGGCCCCTGGACCGAGGACTTCCTCAAGGAAAGATGGTACGCCTACGACAGGCTCCACGCGCCGGGGGCTCCGGCGGCCCTGGCTGATTACCGGGACTTTCTGGCCGACACGTCCCCCACGACGCTCCTCCTGGAGTTTCCCGGGACCGCCGCGCCCTCCCCGGGAGGCCGGAGCGGAACGCCATGACGGAAACGCGCCCGGAACCCATACGCGACAACCGCCCGGCCGAGAAATGGCTTTGGGCGGCGTCGATACTCCTCGTCTTCGCCTCCGCCTTTCTCCTCCTGTCCCTCCTGACGGCGGACCCGGACCTGTGGGGGCACCTGAAGTTCGGCCTGGATCACCTTGAGCGGGGCGGCCTCCAGCGGACCGACCCATACTCCTTCACCGCCCGGGGCTATCCCTGGATCAACCACGAGTGGCTGTCGGAAGTGATCGCGGCCCTGGCGTACCGGGCCTTCTCCGATCCGGGGCTTCTCTTCGGCAAGCTTCTCCTGGGGCTTCTCACGACCCTTATCCTCCTTGCGACCTGCCGGCTGCGGCCCGCCAACCCCCTGGTCCTGGCCGGGGTGGGGGTTTTGGCCATGTGCGGCCTCTCGCCCGGGTTCATGATAAGGCCCCAGGTTTTTTCCTTCCTTTTTTTCAGCGCTTTTCTCCTGGTTCTCCACCTGTTTTTTCTCCGGCGGAAAAATTACCTTTTCCTGCTGCCGCTTCTCACGGCCCTTTGGGTCAACCTCCACGGCGGCTTTCTCATGGGCTGGGCCCTTATCTTCGTGGTGACAGGCTGGGAAGCCTTCCTCTCCATTATCACAAGGAGAAAAAGACCCTGGCTTTTCGCGCTCCTCGCGGCCTTCGCCGCGGTGAACCTCGCCACCCTCGCCAACCCTTACGGCTTCCGCCTCCACGTCTTTCTCTACGAGACCCTCAAGCTCTCCCCCGACATCACCGAGTGGCGGCGGCTTCCCCTGCTCGATTTTTCCTTCATCGAGGTGAAGGCGCTCATGCTGCTTTTCCTGGCCGCGGCCATCCTCGACCGGAAAAACGTACGGGGCTGGGAGTTCTGGGCCGTGGCCATGACCTTTTACGCATCCTTGAAGTTCCAGCGGCACACGCCCTTCTTCGCCCTGGCGGTCACGCCCTTCCTCTCGGCCCATCTTTCGGCGCTGGCCGAACGCGTCCGCGGGCGGAACCCCGGGCTCCGCCTTTCCCCGGCTTCCCTTGCGATACTTTCCGGGGCCCTTCTCGTCATGGCCTTCTGGCAGGTGGAGCGCGGAGTCAGGGCCTACGCCGCGACGGGCTGCCGGATATACGTGAGCCCCGCGGCCTACCCCATAGGCGGCGTACGCTTCATCCGGGAAAACGGCATAAGAGGGAACCTCCTCGTTCCCTTCGACTGGGGTGAGTACGCCCTTTGGCACCTCTACCCCGGCTGCCTCGTCTCCATCGACGGGCGCTTCACCACCTCCTACCCGCCAGCGGTCATAGCCGCCCACTTCGTGGCGGACCGGGACGAGCGCGGCTGGAAGCGCCTTGTCGAAAAATACCCGGCGGACGTCATCATTTCCCGGCAGATTCCCTATTTCCAGAAGCTGGTGGCCGCGCGCTCCCCGGAGTGGATTTACGTGTACTCGGATCCCGTTTCCATCGTGTTTCTGCGGAACAACGCCAAAAACCGGGAGGCCCTCGCGCGCTTCAGGGCGGGCGGTTTTAAATATTCCAACCAACCCCTGCGGCCGTTTTTCCCGTGAACGAAACCCCGGCAGAAAGCCTCCCCCGCGGATCGAGAGCCTTGACCGCGTCCGCGGCCGCCATCGTCATCGTCTTTCTGGTCTTTTTCGCCTACGCGAACAGCCTCACCGGGGATTTTCTGTACGACGACCAGGAGAACATCCTGGCCAACCCCTCGGTGCGGGGGCCCTTCTCCCTTTCCCACGCCTTCTTCGCCCCCCGCGGCGTGGGCACCGCGGGACGGCCCCTGGCCAACTTCCTCTTTGCCTTGTGCTGGGCCGCCTCCGGGGGGAAGACCATAAGCTTTCACCTCCTTTCAGTCCTGGTGCACGCGGCCTCGGCCCTCGCGCTTTTCGGAATCATACGGCGCAGTCTTCTCCTGCCCTCCACGAAATCATTCGCGGCGGAGCAAGACATCATCCCCTTCGCCCTTCTGGGGACGCTCCTGTGGGCCCTGCACCCCATGCAAACCGTGTGCGTGGCATACATTTCCCAGGTATGCGAATCCCTCATGGGGCTTTTCTTTCTCCTGACGCTTTTCCTTGCGCTTCGGGGCTGGACCTCCCGGCGCCCCTGGCCCTGGCACCTCGCGGCCGTTTGCGCCATGCTCCTTGGAACGGGCGTCAAGGAGGTCATCGTAACCGCGCCCATCATGGTGCTTCTTTTCGATCTCATCTTCATTCGGCCGGGCTCTTTGAAAGCGGCCCTTTCGCGCTCGCGCCTCCTTTACGCGGGTCTCTTCCTTTGCTGGATTCCCCTTCTCCTTCTCGTGGCCGGAGGCGGCACGGCCTCGGCCGGGGCCGTAACGTCCAGCGTCGGGACCTTCGCCTACGCCCGCACCCAGCCCCAGGTGATTCTCCATTACCTCCGGCTGACCTTTTTCCCGGCCGGGCTCTCCTTCGATTACTGGTGGCCGCCCCTTTCCCCGCTCCGGGCCCTGCCATACGCGGCCGCCCTTTTCTGCCTCGCCGGGCTTTCGGCCTGGGGCCTTTTCAAAAGGCGGCCGGCGGGCTTCCTGGGGGCCTGGTTTTTCGTCGTTCTCGCCCCCACATCCAGCATCCTGGCCATGGGAAACCTGGCCTTCGAGCACCGGATGTACCTCTCCCTGGCCGCCCCGGTCCTTCTGGCGGCGGGCGCGGGCTACACACTTTCAAGACGCGGCGGAAGAAGGGCCCTTACGAGCCTTGGGGCGGCGGGGGCGGCGCTCGTTCTCGTCTTCACCTTCCTGACGGCCGCGCGGAACAACGACTACGCCTCCTCCTACGCCATATGGAAGGATACGGCGGAAAAGGAGCCCGAAAACCCCCGGGCCTTCGACAACCTGGGAAGGGAGCTTCTGGATCGCGGGCGCATGAGGGAGGCCCGCGGCGCCTTCGTAAGGGCCGTAAGCCTCGCACCCGCCATGTTTTTCGCGTGGAACGATCTCGGCAGGCTGGAGCTTGGGGAGGGAAACCCGGCCGCCGCCATAAAGTACTTCGAGGCGGCGCTGAAAATCGCCCCTACTTACGCCGACGCCCACGCCAACCTGGGCACGGCGCTTTCGCGGTCGGGAAAGCTCGATGCGGCCATCGGCCATTTCGAGGCGGCGCTTAGGCTGCGCCCGGGCCAGTGGAGCATCCACAACGCCTACGGGGTGGCCCTGGCGGGGGGCGGCAGGATGGCGGCGGCGCGGGACCAGTTCGCGGCGGCGGTCCGCTTTGCGCCCAACGCGGTTCCGGCCTTGAGCAACCTGGGGCGCGCCCTCATGGAAACGGGCGACCCGGCGGCCGCCCTACTCTTCCTGGAACGCGCGTTGAGCCTCGATCCGCAAAACGAGAGGACCCGGGAAAGCCTTGGCGAGGCGCGGGCCAGGCTCCGGTAGGCCGCCGTTATACCGTTTCCTATTAAAGGGAGAGAATTCGCGGGGGACCCCTACCCTCCCCCCGCGCCATCCTCCCTTTTCCCTTCCAAACTAGTTTAAATTTAAGGATGTTATTCCAATTCAAATTCAAAACAGCCTCTAAACATGCGGCGATGGCGACGCCTTCCACACAGCCAGGTTTCAAGAATGGAAAGTGTTTTGGAAAGGGAGAGAGGGGGTGCGGGGGAGGGTCGGGGTCCCCGGCCGATCGCAGATCGGCTGGGGTGAAGCGAGGGAAGAACCTTTTATTCATAAAAGGTTTTCCCGCCCTCCCCCGCAAAACCTATCTTTGAATTAGAAATGGAATTAGGGGCTCCCGGGGCGGGCCGCCTACCGGAAAAGGTTGTATTTGACGATGCACCAGAGGGCCTTCATGCCGTCCTTTGCGCCGATCTTTTTGCCCTCGGCGTAGGTGCGGCCCGAGTAGGAGATGCCCACCTCGTAGATACGGCACTTCTGCCTGGCCACCTTGGCGGTGATCTCGGGCTCGAACCCGAAACGGTTCTCCTCGATCCGTATGCGGTCCAGGATGTCCCGGCGGAAAACCTTGTAGCAGACCTCCATGTCCGTAAGGTTCAAGTTGGTGAACATGTTGGAAAGCAGGGTCAAAAACTTGTTCCCGATGGAGTGCCAGAAGTAAAGGACCCGGTGGGTCTCCCCCCCGGCGAAGCGGGAGCCGTAAACCACATCGGCCCGGCCGGAAAGAATGGGCTCCAGAAGCCGGGGGTACTCGGCGGGGTCGTACTCCAGGTCCGCGTCCTGAACCAGGATCACGTCGCCCGACACGGCGGAAAAACCCGTGCGGAGCGCCGCGCCCTTGCCCTGGTTTTTCTCGTGGGACAGAAGGCGTATTTCACCGGCGGCGGCCATTTCGGCGAGGACCGCGCCCGTGCCGTCCGTGGAGCAATCATCCACAACCAGTATCTCCCTCGAAAGTCCCGGGAGGTTCACGGCCATGACGGCCGCCAGAACGTCCCGGATGGTCTTCACCTCGTTGAATACCGGAATGACCACCGAAAGCTTCAAAGGACCTCCTTTTTGCGTTTACCCCGGGGCCGGCCTTGGGCTATAAAAAGAAATTCGGAAAACCGCCCTTTTGAAACACCTTTTTTACGACAGGAATCGCAGAACCCTGTCCCACGCGATCTTGTGACGGGTTGATTATAGCAACACCCGCTTTCCGGGCCAAGCATTCTCTCGGGGAAACCGCGCAATCATGCAAAAAGACCTTCGCGTGACGGAAAAAAGCTCCTCCGCCATCCCGGGCCTTCTGGCTTCCCTGCTCCTGGTGGCGGCCGTGGGCTTCGTTTTCTCCCAGTCCTTCCATTACGGCTTCGTCTCCTTGGACGACCAGCATTACATAAGAAACAACCCCGACATTCCCAAGGGGCTGACGCCGGACGGCATCAAAAGCGCCTTTTCGTCCACGCGGGGTTTCATGTACATCCCCTTGACGTGGCTCTCCTACATGGCGGACTTCTCCCTCTACGGCATGTCCCCGGGAGGCTTCCATTTCACCAACGTCCTGCTGCACCTCGCAAACGCCCTGCTGCTCTTTTTTCTCCTCAGGAGGATGACCGGGGCCGACTGGCCCAGCGCCCTGGTGGCGCTCCTCTTCGCCGCCCATCCCACCAGGGTGGAATCGGTGGTGTGGATCACCGAACGCAAGGACGTGCTTTACGGCTTTTTCTGGCTCCTGGCCCTTTGGGCTTACGTTCTTTACACGGAAAAGCCGGGGCTTACGCGCTACCTTGCGGTGCCGGTCCTGATGACGCTCTCGGCCCTGGCCAAGCCCATGGCCGTGACCTTGCCGGCGGTTCTCATACTCCTGGACTACTGGCCCTTGGGCCGCTACCGGAGCCCTTCGGCCGCGGGATGGTTGGACCGGAAGCGCCTGGTCTTCCTTCTGGCGGAAAAAGTTCCCCTCTTCGTCATTTCCCTTTTCTTCAGCGTGGTGGCCGTGGCCATCATGGAAAACCGGGCGGGCCTCACGTCCATAGAGGCTCTTCCCATCGGGATGCGCATGGAAAACGCCCTGGTTTCGTACGCATCCTACATCCGCATGTTTCTTTGGCCAACGGGGCTCGCCCCCTTCTATCCCCTTCCGCCCGAGGGATTTTCCCGCCCGCGGGTTATCCTGTCCGGGCTTGTCATAGCCTTGATCCTACTTGCGAGCCTCCGAGAGATCCGCAGGCGGCCCTACCTTCCGGTCGGGTTCCTGTTTTTTGCCGTTTCGATCCTTCCCGTGTCCGGGCTGTTTCAGAACGGGGACCAGGTCATGGCGGACCGCTTCTGCTACATGCCCCTGGTGGGCCTGGCCATCATGGCGGCTTTCTTGCTGGCGGAGGTCCTGGGTCCGGCGCCGGACGCCCCCCGAAGGAGGCAGCTTTGGGGCCTGCTCATCCTCGCCTGCTTCCTCCTGCCCCTTTGCGCCGCAAGCCTCCGGCAGGCGCTCTACTGGAGGAGCAACGAAAGCCTCTACGGCCGGGCGCTCGCGGTTGTGGGCGACAACGATAGGGTCCACGGCCTTCTGGGAAAGGCCCTGATGGACGCCGGCAAGTGGGACCAGGCCATGAAGCATTTCGAAAAGGCCTTGAGCCTCAATCCCCACCTGCAGGAAGTGCGCCTGGATGTCGGGAATCTCTATGAAAAGCAGGGAAAGCTTGAGCAGGCTCTGGCCTGGTACACGGCGGAAAAATTGAATTTCCCGGGGAGCATAATGGCCCGCTACAACATGGGCAGGGTCCTGGACAAGCTTGGCCGGCGCAATGAGGCCATGGAGCTTTACCGCTTCATCCTGGTCTCGAGCCCCGGGGACTGGGCCACCCACAACGCCTTGGGCGCCGCCTTGAGCGACCAGGGCCGGCTTTCCGAGGCCGAGGCCGAGTTCCGGAAGGCTCTTTCCATCAATCCCGGCTACGCCGAGGCCCTCACCAACATGGGCGTGCTCTTGATGCGCCAGAACAGGCTTAAGGACGCACTGGCCCTTTTCATCATGGCCCAAAGGTTCGCCCCGGACTACGCGCCCGCCTGGACCAACATGGGGCTGCTACTCTACAACATCGGCCGCTTCCCGGAGGCCCGGGCGTGCTACGGCAAGGCCCTGAGCCTGGCCCCCAACGACGCTGGGCTCCACAACAACATGGGCATTCTTTTCGCGGCCCAAGGCGAGCCGGCCAAGGCCCGCGCCCAGTTCCAGAGGGCCCTGGCCATTGCCCCCGGCTACCGCGAAGCGGCCGAAAACCTCTCCATCCTTAACGAGAGAAGCGGCTTATTGAATCAAGGACCGGCCGCAGGCCCCCGGACGGGAGTGAGCCCGGCGGCGGCCGGAGCCGTTACGCCCGCCAGCCGCGAGGCCACCACGGTCCAGAAATCCGCGGCAACCGGAAGGTAAAGCCTGACCACCGGATCGCCCTTGCAGAACTCCAGAAACTCCGCTTCCCGGCCCTTGGGGAAAAATCCCGCAAGGAGCGCCAGCTCGTCCCCGCCCTTCGGCTTGTCCTCGAGGTAAACCAGCGATAAAAGCCCGTACAGGAGGCGGGGATGATCCTTCATGGCCGCCCGCCAGCTTATAGCGGCGCTTGGGCGGTCTCCCATCCGGGCCTGGGCCGCGGCTATGACTGCGTAGGGCGAAGTTGCGCCCGGCTCCAGCGTGAAAGCCGCCCGGGCCGCCCGGATGGCGTCATCGTAGCGGCCGGCCGCAACCAGGGCCAGGCCCAGCTGAACGAGAAGGTCGGAGCTTCCCGGAAACCGGTATATCCCTATTTCCGCCGTGCGCAGGGAGCCGGACACGTCCCCCACGGCAAGGCGGACCAGGGACAGGGCGGTCCAGCCGGGCATGTAATCGGGATCGCGCTTCACGGCCTCGTCGATCAAGGACAAGGCCTTTGCCGGGTCACGGTAGCGGTAAAGCCAGCATAGGCCCACGTTGTAACGGGCCAGGGCGGCCTGGTTCCGGTTGCTGAAACGGTCGAGCTTGTAGGCTGTGTAGAACTCCGCGCAGGCTTGGTCCGTGGCGCCCTCGTTCCAAAGATAGCGGCCGAGATCGAGGTGCGCCGTGGCCAACTCGGGATACTTCCCCACCTCGTAGGTCCAAAGGCTGCCTTCGGTGGCGAAAACCCGGTTCCTCGCATGGGTCGACCACAGGCTCAAGCCCGCAAAGGCGATGATGAGCGCGGCCGCTACCAGGGCCGCCGCCGGCTTCCTCTCGCGCTCGCGGATAAGCCTCACCGCAAAAGCGGCCACGGGCAAAAAAAGGAAGGCCGAGGGAAGATAGTTGCGGTGCTCGTAGACCAGCTCGAGAGGCAGTATGCTTGCCTCCACGGAGTGGTTGAAAAAAAAGAACAGCACGGCGAAACAGGCCAGGGGATATCTTCGGACGTAAATCAAGGAAAGAACAAGGACCACGGCCATCACCCAAATGGAGGCGCCGGTGGTCCAGGGGTCCATGAACGAGTGCGAAACCGGGAAATCATGCACCAGGGCGAAGCGGGACGGCAGGGGAAAGGCAAGGAGGCCTGCGTAGAAAAGGAGGGCCCGGGGCTCGGACAGCAGGCGCTCCCCCATGGTGAAGGACCGCTCACCGTAAGACTTGGCCAGGGGGCTGCCTGGAAACGCGGCCAGCACCAAGGCCGAGAGCGCCACAAGGCAGACCGCCGCAAGAACGATGGTCTTTTTCCCCGGCCGGTACGAGGGCCTGAAAAATACAAGCTCCAGCAGAAGAATGCTGCCGGGAAGAAGAACGGAGTTTTCCTTGGAGCACAGGGCCAGTAGAAAAAAAAGGGCCGCAAGGGGGAAAAAGACCGCGCGCCTGCCGCCGGAGCGGGCCTTGACATAGGAAAGCATGGAAAGAAACGAAAAAAGGGCGCAGAGGGCCGTCATGCGCTGCACGATGTAGGTGACGGCCGTGACCTGGATGGGGTGGACGCCCCAGAGAAGGGCGCTCACGAATGCGGCGAGAAGCGGCGACGGATACCCGGCCACTGCCAATAGCCTTGCGGAAAGAAAAAAAAGCGAAAGCACGCACAGAAGGTGGATGCCGAAGTTGACGAGATGGTAACCGAAGACGGAAAGGCCGCCGGCTGCGTGGTTGAGGGCGAAACTAAGGTAGGCAAGCGGCCGGAAATGGGTTCCGTTTCCTGACAAGGCGGCGCGCAGTTCCACAAGATCGAATCGGCTTGCGTGAACGTTGGCGTTGTTAACTATGTTGGAATAGTCGTCATACTGAAAGGAAGATAA
>JAKAGN010000380.1 GCA_021815525.1 Deltaproteobacteria bacterium | reverse complement strand
GGTCCAGGGCCAGGAGCACGTGAAGCGGGCGCTCGAAGTGGCCTGCGCGGGCGGCCACAACGCCATCCTCCTAGGTCCCCCCGGCTCGGGGAAGACCATGCTGGCCCGCCGTCTTCCCTCGATTCTCCCGCCCATGAGCTTCGAGGAGGCCCTTTCCACCACCAAGATTTTTTCCGTGTGCGGCTCCTTGGGCAAGGACGAGGCCCTGGTCACCACCCGTCCCTTCCGCTCGCCCCACCACACCATCTCGGACGCGGGGTTGATCGGCGGAGGCCGCCCGCCGCGGCCCGGCGAGGTGAGCCTTGCGCATAACGGCGTCTTGTTCTTGGACGAGCTTCCCGAGTTCAAGAAGCAGGTCCTGGAGGTCCTGCGCCAGCCCCTCGAGGACCGCTCCGTCAACATCTCGCGGGTGGGCGTCGCGGTGTGCTACCCCGCCTCCTTCATGCTGGTGGCCGCCATGAACCCCTGCCCCTGCGGCTACCTGGGCGACCCCACCCACACCTGCTCCTGCACGCCCCACCAGATACAGGTCTACCGCGCCCGCATCTCCGGGCCCCTCTTGGACCGCATCGACATCCACGTGGAGGTCCCGGCCGTGGCCTACAAGGAGCTGGCCGGCCGTTCCCGGTCCGAGACCTCCGCCGAGATCCGGAAGCGCGTCGAGACGGCCCGCCGGGTGCAGGAAGCCCGCTTCGCGGGCCTTGGCATCTTCGCCAACGCCCAGATGCAAAACCGCCACATGAAGAAGTTCTGCCGCCTGGACCAGCCCTCCGAACGCCTACTCGAAACCGCCGTGGATAAATTGGGCCTCTCCGCCCGCGGCTACAACCGGGTTTTGAAGATCGCCCGCACCATAGCCGACATGGAAGCCGCCCCCGACATCGCATCCCGCCACGTGGCCGAGGCCATCCAGTACAGGAGCCTGGACCGGAAAACAGGATGAGGAAAGGCCGGCGGAAAAGGTCCTCCACGTGGCCCGCCGTGCTTGCCATTTGCGCGGCGCGGGGATATAAGTGCGGAATTTCGCGGTTGGGAAGGAAATCCGCATGTCCGAAATCTCGAAAGTGGCGAAGGCCGCCGGCACCAGCGGGGCCGCCACGCTGACATCCAGAATTTTGGGTTTTATCCGGGACGCCTCCACGGCGTGGCTTTGCGGCACCGGGATGGCCGCCGACGCCTTTTTCGTGGCGTTCCGGATTCCGAACCTCCTCCGGCAGCTGGTGGGGGAGGGGGCCTTGAACGACGCCTTCGTGCCGGTCTTCACCGAGAAGCTCGTGCGGGAGGGCAAGGCCGAGGCCGAGAAGCTCGCGGGGGCCACCTTCAGATTTTTGGCCGTGGCCCTCATCGTCATCACTGTGCTCGGGATGGTCTTCACGCCCTTCGTGGTGAAGGTGATAGCCCCGGGCTTCGACCGCATCCCTTCCAAGCTGGAGCTTACGGTCTATCTCACCCGCATAACTTTTCCCTACATTTTTTTCATTTCGCTGGTGGCCCTTTGCCAGGCGATCCTGAACACCCTGGGGCATTTTTTCGCGCCCGCCTTCGGGCCGGTGCTTCTGAACCTTTCCATGATTTTTTCGATTTACTTTGTTGCGCCCTTCGTGGAGCCCAGGGTTTTGGGGCTCTGCATAGGGGTGGTGGCGGGCGGGGTGATACAGCTCCTTTTCCAGCTTCCCTACATGTCGGTGCGGGGGATCAAGCCTTGGAAGCGGCTTTCGCTGTACCATCCGGCCATGAAGCGGATTCTGTTTCTCCTGGGGCCCCGGGCCATGAGCACGGCGGCCTACCAGATCAACATGCTGGTGGGAACCCAGCTGGCGTCGCTTCTTCCCGCCGGAAGCGTGTCCTACCTTTATTACGCAGGCCGCATCGGGGAGATGCCTTACGGCATAGTGGCCGTGTCCATATCCACAGCGGTTTTGCCGACGCTCTCGCGCCAGGCGGCGAAAAACGACCGGGAAGGCTTTCTGGAAAGCTTCGGCTACGCCATGCGGCTCATGCTGTTCGTCACCGTTCCGGCCGCCGTGGGGCAGATTGTCCTTAACCGGCCCATCGTGACGCTTTTGTTCGAGCGCAGCGCCTTCACCGCATTGTCCACCACCAATACCGCCTCGGCGTTTCTCTTTTACAGCCTGGGCCTTTGCTCGTTTTCCGCGGTGCCGCTCCTCACGCGGCCCTTTTCCGCGCTCCAGGACACCGTGACGCCCGCCCGCACGGCTCTCATCACGGTTTTCGCCAACGTGGCCTTTTCGGTGGCCCTAATGGTACCCATGGCGCACCGGGGGCTGGCGCTGGCCACGACCCTGGCGTCCACGCTGAACGTGGGTCTTCTGACCTATCATTTGAAGCGGCGCTTCGGAAAGCTGGGCGGCCGGGCCATCGTGTTTTCGTTCCTGCGCACCATGACGGCGGCGGCGGTGATGGCGGCCGTGGTTTACGGCTTGCGGCTCGCCCTCATCGGGGACGTCAAGCTGCGCACCCTGGACCTTTTGTGGCGTCTTGGCTTTTGCATCGCGGCTGGCATGGCGGCATACGCAATGGCGGCGCGGGTTGTCGCGCGCGAGGAGTTCGGCTTCGCCCTGGACGTGTTTCCGTTCCGGCGGCTTTCCCGTTTGCTCGCGCGGCTTTCCTCCGTTTTCCGGAAAAGGTGACCCTCATGGGATGGAAAAACAGCCTCATCCTGGCGGTTCTTTTCTTCGTGGCCGTGGGGCTTTTCGGCTTCATCTTCTACGGGGACGGGGGCCTCGCGCTGGTGCGCAAGAAGACCCTGGAGCGCGACCGGATAGTTGAGGCCAACCGGAAGAAGGAGGAGGAGAACACTGAGCGCGTCCGCACCATAAGGCGACTTCGGCTGGATGGCCCATACGTGGAAAAGGTGGCCCGCGAGGAGTTCGGCCTGGTGGGGAACGGCGAGATGGTTTTCCAGTTCGAGAAGGGGCGGACCGGCAGGCCGGTGTGGCCCGACGAGCGCGCCGCGGACGAGGCAAGGAAGGCCGAGGAGGCAAGGAAGGCCGCCCGGGAAAACGCCGCCGGGCACGGGGCCGCGCCGGGCCACGCCGCGAAGGCCGAGACCGCGAAGGCCGAGACCGCGAAGGCCGAGACCGCTAAGAAACCTGCGGAGAAACCCGCCGCCAAGAAGCCCGGCGAGGCGGCGAAAAAGGACTCCTCCAGGAAGGAGACGGCAAAAAGGGACGCGGAGAAGAAACCCGAAAGGAAAGAGGCCGCGAAGAAGCCCGAGAAGAAGCCGGAAAAGAAGGATGCCGGGAAAAAACCCGTAAAAAAGGAAGCGCAAAAGCCCCAGGCCGGCAAAAAGAAGGAGAAGAAGGCGGTCTCCGATCCAAAGAAGCACGGATAGCCCTTGTGCTCAGGCGCACGCCGCCACCGGAACCTATCATGTTGGCTTACCCCGCGCTTCGCGCGGAACCACCCGACCTACGGTCCTGCAATTGGGTCTCGAAGTGAAGGATTGGCGTTTTCAAGCCTTACGCCGGGCTGGATGAACCCTGCGAAGCCCAAGAACTTGCGGCGCGTTTGCGAAGCAAGCGCGCCGCCATAATATCGGGGGTCCGGGGGGACGTAGTCTCCCCGGCCGCCGGAGGCGCTTTTATCTTTTGGAAAGGGGATAGGGAGGGGGGTGCG
>JAKAGN010000379.1 GCA_021815525.1 Deltaproteobacteria bacterium | reverse complement strand
GTTGCTGCGCAACGCGCCCCGCGGGTTATCCAGGGCTTCGCATCTTGCCGCCCGAAGCCTGGACGGTTGGGAAATGTGGACTCCGTGGAGATCGGTCAAAGCCGGGATGCTCCATTTTTGAATGCAACCTGGCATGATGGGGTTTCGGGTTCAATGGCGTGGAGAGTGGAAGGTTCTCCCCTTCCGCTTCAGCACGGCCATCTTCGACCGCCGGGGGGATCCCGGCGCCCCAAAGCTCCCCTCCTTAAGTTCCATCATCCGTCAATCCAGCAAGTTATAATCCTGATCCCGAATCGCCGACTGCTTCGGCCGGAGCGGACACAAAACAGGTCTTGACAAATGCACGCCGATAAGTTAACCAACCAGTTAGTTAAACCAACCGGATAGTCAATCCCGCAACACCCCCCGCACCATAGGAGGACCCCACATGGAAACCACCTCCAGCCGCCGCAGCAAAAAGGCCCCGCGCCTTCACGAATGCCCCGTCGCCATCGTCGGCATGGCCTGCCTCCTCCCGAAGGCCGAGAACCTCGCCCGCTACTGGCGCAACATCGTGGAGGAGATCGACTGCATCGAGGACGTTCCGCCCGACCGCTGGAAGATCGAGGACCTCTACTCCCCGGACCCAAAGGCTCCTGACAAGACCTACTCGAAGCGCGGCGGCTTCATTCCGCAGGTTCCCTTCGACCCCCTGGAGTTCGGGCTTCCCCCCAACATCCTGGAGGTAACGGACGCCTCCCAGCTCCTGGCCCTTGTCGTGGCGCGCGAGGTCCTCGCCGACGCCGGGCTTTCCGACGAGACGCGCCATCCCCGCGACCGCATGGGTGTCACCCTGGGGGTGGGCGGGGGGCAAAAGCTCTACACGCCCCTGACGGCGCGGCTCCAGTACCCCATCTGGAAGCGGGTGCTCACCCGTTCGGGCGTGTCGGAAAAAGACGCGGACGCCATCGTCGAAAAGATCAAGAAGGCCCACATCCCCTGGGAGGAGAACTCGTTTCCCGGAATGCTGGGAAACGTCATAGCCGGCCGCGTGGCCAACCGCTTCAACATGGGCGGCGTGAACTGCGTCCTGGACGCGGCCTGCGGCGGGGCTCTCGCGGCCGTTAAGATGGCGGTCTCGGAGCTTTGCGAGCACCGCGCCGACGTGATGCTGACGGGCGGCGTGGACACCGACAACTCGCCCTTCATGTACCTGTGCTTCTCCAAGACCCCCGCCATGACCCCGGCCGAGTTCTGCGCGCCCTTCGACAAGGACTCCAAGGGGATACTGATATCCGAGGGCATCGGGATGCTGGCCCTAAAGCGCCTCGCGGACGCCGAGCGCGACTGCGACCGCATCTACGCGGTGATAAGGGGCCTGGGGACCTCATCGGACGGCAAGTTCAAAAGCATCTACGCCCCCAGGCCCGAGGGGCAGGCCAAGGCGCTCCGCCGCGCCTACGAGGACGCCGGGGTCTCGCCGGCCTCCCTGGGCCTCGTGGAGGCCCACGCCACCGGCACCCCGGCGGGTGACCTCGCGGAGTTTACGGCCCTCTCGGAGGTCTTCGCCGAGGCCGGGGCCCGGCAGGGGTCCGTGGCCATAGGAAGCGTCAAGTCCCAGATCGGCCACACCAAAAGCGCGGCGGGCGCGGCGGGGCTCATCAAGGCGGCCCTGGCCCTCCACCACAAGGTGCTTCCGGCGACGCTCCACGTGACGAAGCCCAACCCTAAGCTTTCGGTGGAGGAGTCCCCCTTCTCCGTGAACACCGAGACCCGGCCCTGGGTGCGGCGCGACGGCGCGCCGCGGCGGGCCGCGGTCTCCGCCTTCGGCTTCGGCGGCACCAACTTCCATTTCGTCCTCGAAGAGCACTCCGAAAGCCCGGCCGGGGCCTATCGGCTCCACGGCGGAAACCGCGTGGTCCTCCTTTGCGCCGAAAGCCCCCATGAGCTTTCCCGCAAGGCGGCCGAGCTTGCCGCACGCCTCCTGAAGGCGGGCGGGGAACGGCTCTTCGAGGAGCTTTGCGAGTCATCACGCTTCCTTTCCATTCCAGCCGGCCACGCCCGGCTGGGCTTTGCGGCGGACGGCCCCGGCGACGCCGCAAGGCAGCTCTCGCTCGCGGCGGAGGGCATCGAGAAGCGCCCCGAGGCGGAGGCCTGGTCCGCGAAGGGCCTCCACTTCCGCGCCCGGGCCCTTTCGGGCCGCGTGGCGGCGCTCTTTTCCGGGCAGGGCTCCCAGTACGTCAACATGGGCCGCGAGGCGGCGCTCCATTTTCCGCAGATCGTGGAAGCCTTCGGCCGGGCCGACCTGCTCTTCTCGGAGGCTGGCGCGCCGCCCCTATCGGAGGCCGTGTTCCCGCCGCCCACCTTCGACCACGCGGAAAAATCGGCCCGGGAGAAGAGGCTTTCCGATACGCGCCTCGCCCAGCCCGCCATCGGCGCGCTATCCGCCGGCTTCTTCGAGGCCTTCCGGGCCGCCGGTTTCCGCCCGGACTTCACCGCCGGGCACAGCTTCGGCGAGCTTTCGGCCTTGTGGGCCGCGGGGGTCCTCTCCGGCCGCGACTTCCTCTTCCTGGCCAAAACCCGGGGCGAGCTCATGGCCGCGGCCCCGGAGCCCGGCCACGATCCCGGCGCAATGGCCGCCGTGATGGGCGCCAAGGGCTTCCTGGCGGAGGTTTTGGCCGACTTTCCGGGGCTTTCCATCGCCAACCAGAACGGCCCCCGCCAGAGCGTCATCGCCGGTCCCACCCGGGACGTGGCCGCCTGCTCCGCCCGTCTCGCCGAAAGGGGCGCGAGGGTGGTGGCGCTGCCGGTTTCCGCGGCCTTCCACACCCCCTGCGTGGCCCACGCCAGGGAGCCCTTCGCGCAGGCGCTTTCGTCCGTCGCCTTCTCGCCCGCCGGTTGCCCGGTCTACTCCAACACGCTGGCCGCGCCCTACCCCGCCGATCCAGAGGCCGCACGAGAGCTTCTGTCCTCCCACATCGTGAATCCAGTGCGCTTCGGCGACGAAATCGAGGCCCTCTACGAGGCCGGCGCGCGGATTTTCGTGGAGTTCGGCCCCAAGGACGTCCTTGCGCGGCTCGTCTCCGACATCCTGGGACACCGGCCCCACGCTGTCATAGCCGTTAACGCGTCCGGAAAGGACTCCGACCTCTGCCTTCGGGAGGCCTTCGCCGCCTTGCGGGTGGCCGGTCTTTCGCTGGGCGAGATCGATCCCCACGCTGCGCCCCGCCAGGATCGTGACGGCCGGAAACCCGGCCGCGCCGCCGTGATGCTGAGCGGCGCGAATTTCGTGAGCGAAAAGACGAAGAAGGCGTTCGAGGACTCCCTTGAGGACGGATTGTCGGTGGGGTCAGGCGCATGTGCGACGGATGAAAGGAAAATGAAAATGGAGCCAATGACGGAGGCGCCCAAAAATAATGTTCCGCCCGCGCCCGCGATGGGCCCGGCCGCGGCCCAAGGACACAAGGCCAGCGCCCAGGCGGATCACCGCCCCGCGCCGGCTTCGGCGCACCGTGTCGAGGCCCCTTCGCCCCCCGCGGCCCCCGCCCCGGCGCAGCCCGCGGCCGACATTTTCGATCACTTTTCCGGCGTCCTTTCCCGCTTCGCCGACCAGCAGCGGCAGGTCACCGAGATCCACGGCCGCTTCCTGGACGGCGGCCGGG
>JAKAGN010000378.1 GCA_021815525.1 Deltaproteobacteria bacterium | reverse complement strand
GGTCAGGGAACTCGGGATAGAGATGACCGACGACGGCATGTTCTGCTTCGCTGGCCAGGAGGAGGAGGAGGGCGTGGACATCTCCTTTTACGACGAAAAGGCCGTGGACTTCATCTTCAAGGTGGGGCGCCTGCTCATGCGCAAGCACCCGGAAAAAATCCGCCAGATCGAGATCAAGGACGAGGTACTGCGCATCGTTTTCAACTGAGGTCCCCGCCCCTGTCCGCTTCGTTTTCCCGCGCGGATTCCGTCCCCCTTACCGACGAGGCCAAAGCGCCCAGGGCCGCCATGAGGGCTCCCGCCAGCATTGCGAAGGAAAAGGCTTTCATGAAGGGCCCTTCCAGGGCCTTCCCGTAGACCGCGAAATCGTGGCCGGTAAGGGTCGAAAAGCGGGCGTTGAAGAGGGCGCTCGCCAAGGCCACGCCCGTCACCATCCCCAGGTTCCTGGCCGTGGCGATGGTGGCTGCCGCCACCCCGCGGCTTTTAATGGGCACGGCGGTCATGGCGGCCGCGCTGTTGGGGGAGCTGAAAACCGCCATCCCCACGCCGACGAAAGAGAGCCGGATCAGGATGTCGAGCTTGCCGGCTGCGGGTTTCAAGAGGGCCAGCGACACCAGGGCGAGGGACATGATGACAAGCCCCGACGTGGACAGGATGCGCGAGCCCATGCGGTCCGAGGCGGCCCCCGAAAAGGGCGCTATGACGAAGAGGAACAAAAATGGCGCCACCAGTATCTCGCCGGCCGTTTTTTCCGAAAAGCCGGCCGGGTTCACCAGGAAGAAGGGCATCAGGAAGGTGACGCAGGCAAGCCCCGTGAACACGGCCACCGCGGCCGCGATGCTGGCTGAAAAAAGCCTTATTTTGAATAGCCCCGGGTCCAGGATAGGGTGTCGCCTGCGTTTCAAGACCATGACGAGAAGAGCGCCGCAGACCCCGAAAAGCCCCGCCGCGGCCGGAGCGTAAGCGGCGTGCCGGAGGTCCGCGACGCTTGCGAGAAGCATGAGGAACCCCGCGAAGGAGCCGGTGAGGAGCACCGCGCCCGCGAAATCGAAGGACTCCTTCACGAGCCGCCCGGTTTCCCGGCGCAGTATGGCAAGGGTGGCGAGGATCGCCAAAATCCCCACCGGCACGTTCACGTAAAAGATCATCCGCCACGAAAAATGCGTGAGGATGAGCCCCCCCAGGTAAGGCCCCATGGTAAGCCCCAAGGCCACCACCATCCCCACCATGCCCATGCTCTTGCCCCGCTCAGAGACCGGGAACACGTCCACGATCAGAGCCGGCGTGCACGCAAGTATCATGGCCGCGCCCACGGCCTGAAACACGCGGCCCGCGGCCAGCAGGAAGGTGGAGCCCGCCATTCCGCAGGAAAATGACCCGGCCGTGAATATGACGAGCCCGAAAAGGTAGACCGGCCGACGCCCCACGATGTCCGAAAGCCGCCCGAAGGAAAGCAGAAGCGACGAGACGGCCAGGAGGTAGGCTATGACCACCCAGCGGATGCGGGTCATGTCGGTGGCGAAATCCGCCATGATGTTGGGAAGGGCGATGTTCACTATGGAGCCGTCCAGGGTGGACATGAAGATGCCCACCGCCACCAGGGCGAAGACCGGCCACTTGCCGGGCGAGCTTTCCGAGCGTTCGTTCATGATGTGCGCCGGTCCCTATGGACGGCGGACTCCTTGCGGTTTTGCGGCCGTTGTGGTAGGAAGACTTCGTTTCCGCTACAAATTTCCATCCGGGGCTTTTACACGCGCGCGGCCGCGTTTGCAAGACGGGAGTCCGAGCCGCGTTCCCGTGGATTCCACGGAACACCAACGAAAGGGGTACTCATGGCGAAAAATTTCAAGTGCTGGCCCAAGGATTGGCCGAAAACCCTAAATTACCCAAAGGTTCCGGTTTTCCGCTTCCTGGACCAGACCGCGGAGCGGGTTCCAAACCGCCTAGCCCTCATCTTCGGGGGCATGGAACTCACCTTCGAGCAGCTCCGGAACCTCTCCGAGCGGTTCGCGGCGGCCCTTTCCTCCCTGGGGGTGGGAAAGGGGCGCCGGGTGGCCATTCATCTTCCCAACTGCCCCCAGTTCGCCATCGCCTATTACGGGACCCTGAAGACCGGGGCCACCTTCACGCCCCTTTCGCCGCTGCTCTCCCCCCGCGAGGTGGTGCACCAACTCACGGACTCCGGGGCCGAGACATTGATCTCCCTCGACCTCATCTACCCCGGAATCGCCTCCGTGATTCCCGAGACGCCCGTGAGGAACATCATCACCACCTCCATCGCCGACTGCTTCAGCGCCGTGATCCAGCCCGTAAAACCCATCGGCAAGTACCCGGTGCCGGGCACCATCGAGTTCGTCGAGCTATTGGCCGCCCACCAGCCCAAGCCGCCGGACGTTACGATCGACGTGGAAAACGACCTGGCGCACCTTGCCTACACCGGCGGCACCACGGGGGTCTCCAAGGGCGTCATGCTTACCCACAAAAACGTCCTCGCCAACACCCTCCAGTTCGGGCTCTGGTTCAGCGGGGCCCAGGTTGTGGAAAAGGACGGCCGCTACGAGCTGGTCTACCCCGAGGGCGTGGACCCCAAGCGCGACAGGCTGCTGCGCCAGGATAACGAAATTTCCCTGGTCGTCGTGCCCTGGTTTCACGCCATGGGAACCATAGGCTACCTGAACAACATGATGGCCTCCGGCACCACCATGGTGGTCTTCCCCCGCTTCGATCCGGTGGAGTACATATCGGCCGTGGAGAAGTACAAGGCCACATCCCTTGGCGGAGCGCCCCAGCTTTACGTGCCGCTGGTGGACCTTCCGGATTTTTCGCGCTATGATCTATCGAGCATCAAGCTTGCCGCCTCCGGGGCCGCGCCGCTGCCGGGCGCGGTTCTGGACCGGCTCCTCTCCGCCTTTTCGGGCGTGGTTTGCGAGGCCTACGGCTTGACCGAGGCCACCATGGGGGCCATAGCGAACCCGCCCTCCCGGGAGGGCATCCGGGCCGGCTCCGTGGGCCTTCCGGTCTTCGACACCGAGGTCCGCATAGTGGACCCCGGCACGGGCCAGGAGCTTTCCCCGGGAAACGAGGGCGAGATCGCCATCCGCGGCCCTCAGGTCATGAAGGGCTACTGGAACCGGCCCGAGGCCACCGCCGAGGTTTTGAAGGACGGCTGGTTGCTTACCGGCGACATAGGCCGCGAGGACGAGGACGGCTACTTCTACATAACGGACCGGAAAAAGGACCTCATCCTCTACAAGGGCTACAACGTCTACCCCCGGGAGATCGAGGAGGTCCTGTACACCCACCCGGCCGTGGAGCTTTGCGCGGTTGTGGGCAAACGCGACGACAAGGTGGGCGAGCTTCCGGTGGCCTTCGTGCAGCTCAAGGCCGGCCAGGAAGTCACCGCCGAGGCCTTGATCGCCTTCGTCAACGAACGCGTGGCCGCCTACAAGAAGCTCCGGGAGGTCTTCTTCGGCCCGGTGCCGGTGTCGGCGGCGGGCAAAACCTTAAAGCGGGAGCTTAGGGACAAGCTGACGGCGGGTTGAGGCAGGGGGAGCGTTGCGGGGGGAGGGAACACCCTTTTGAAAAAAGGGTGTTCCCTCCCCCCGCACCCCCCTCCCTTTCCCAAAATAAAAGCGCCACAGGC
>JAKAGN010000377.1 GCA_021815525.1 Deltaproteobacteria bacterium | reverse complement strand
TAGGACAAAAATTATGCAATTTCAATTTGTTGTTAGTGTTCATAATTTGAACGTTCAAAAATTGAACGTTCAAATTATGAACGCATATCATTTAATACTCTGAAATTTAAAGAAAAAATAAGGTCAAGAGTGCCGGCCCGAAACCGGGCGCGGGCCCCTTTTCAACAATGGAGCGGAAACATTGGATGCTGCAGGGCATAGGCGTTATAACTACTTCTTTTCCTTCCTCTTTTCCCGCATGGCCGCGCCGGATTTTTCCAGGGCCTCTCTAAGGGTTCCCGCGAACTCGGGCAGGAGCCTTACCGCGCCCGCGACGAGGCGCAGCGCGTAGGTCTTGAAGGAGGTCTTGTTGTAGGCCTCGAGGTTCTCCGCAAGGTGCGCGAGATAAACGGCCTCCGTGGCGTAGGCCGTCTCCAGGGCCAGCACCGCGAACTCGCTTCCTCGGAGACGCGCCACCACGCTCTGCCCGCCGAAGGTCTTCCTTAAGATGTCGCTTGCGGCCACTATGGCCATGGAGCCCTCGGTGTGGCCGTACTGCTCGTTCAGGCGCGCCAGGTCCTCCAGGCTCACCGTGAGTATGATGTTACCCAGCTTCTTCCGCTTGGCTGCATCCACCTGCTGCCCTGCAAGGGCGAAGAAGCCCCGCTCGTTGGGAAGCCCCGTAAGCTCGTCGGTGACCGAAAGCTCCTTCAGCTGCGAAAGCTCCACGGTGCAGCGGTCCCGCTCCTTCTCCACCCCGCCCAGGGCCAGGAAGCCCTCCTTGTAGCCCGAAAGCGCCGAGAATATCTCCGAGTCGCCCGATTCGTGGCGGATGATGAGGAGCCGGCTCCTGGGAAGCCGGACGGCCGTGGCCTGGAAATAATGGACCGCGCCGTCGCGCTCCATCCTCGTCCACCAGCCGGACCTCTTGGCAACCGGAAAGCCCGACTCCGCGGCCCACACCGGGGCCGCCGAGTCCACGAAGGCCTCCAGGTAGGGCGACATCATGGCCGCGTCGAATATCGGGGAGTCCAGGGAGCAATCCGGGCAAAAGCCCGAAAACCACTCCGGCGCCCTGCCCGGAAGATGAAAGTCGCCATCCTGGTCCCTTGCCAGCACCACCATGTCGAGCGCCGCAAAAAGGCTCGATGTTTGGGATTCCTGCATGTTCCGCCACCCGCCCGGTTTGTTCGATTTTAACAGCCTGTCGAAAAACGCGATCTACGGCGTCACGCTTCAAAGCCAATTCCGCCACGTATATACAATACGCTTGCTCATTGGCTTTTCGCGTTCCTTGTATCTCATCGTTTTTCGGCAGGCTTCATAGAGAGCCTTTTTCAACTGGCTGTTAAGAATTTATCCATAAATAAATGTTACACCAAGCTTCACAGCATCTGCTCGGCCAGGGTCATGAAGGCCCGCGTGACCCCCACGCCGGTTCTGGCGCTGGTGCGAATGATGGTCCAGCCGCCGGCCGCAAGCTCCGAGAGCTTCTCGCGCTCCACGGCCCAGCTCTGGGTCAGGTCCGTCTTGTTCACCACCAGCACGAAAGGCTTTTCGCCTATGGCGCGGTCGAGGGCCGCCTTGATGCGCTGGGCCGCGCCAAGGGACGTTTCCCGGGTGCAGTCCGCCACCAGGATGACGCCGTCCAGCATCTTCACGTTTTCCGGCAGGCGGTCGTTCACGGCGTCGCGGCCGGCGAAGTCCCAGACCGTGAGCACAAGCTCTCGGCCCTCGAGGTTCAGGGGTTTCTTCTCCACCATCAGGCCCACGGTGGGCGTGTAGTCGCCGGAAAATAGGTTTTCGGTGTAGCGCCGCAATATGGACGTCTTACCCGTTCCCGCCTCGCCGAAGATGCCCACGTTCTTGCGGGGCGCTGGCGGAGGGACCGCCGCCTTGAGGGTGACCGCGGTCTCGGCGGGGGCGGCCGGCACGGACCGGCCGCGGGGGGGCGGGGTATCCCTGGCGTACACGCCGTTGGGGCGTGAGTCCGTGCCCATGGCATCCCTCAAAAGGGATTCCTCGGAAGGGATGATCTCCCCGAAAAGCTCCCTCATGTAACGGGAAAGCCCCTTGGCCGAGGGCCGGAAGGAAAGCTCCCAAACGGCGTCCTCGATGTCGGCCAGCATGAAGCCGCAGGAGAGGTAGCGATCGTCGGGCTTGGCGGCCAGGGCCTTGTCCAGGACCTCCGTGAGCCGCGGAGGAAGGCCCGGCGCGATCTCGCCCGCCGGGGTGAAGCTCGCCGTGCGGGCCTTTTCGAGGATCTCCATGGGCTCGCCGGAGTAGAGCCTGCGCCCGGTCAGAAGCTCGTAGAGAATGGCCCCCACGGCGAAGATGTCGGTGCGGTGGTCCACCGTCGCGCCGGAGGCCTGCTCGGGCGACATGTAGGCCAGCTTGCCCTTGATGACGCCGTACTGGGTGGAGGAAATCTGGCTCCTGGCCTTGGCCACCCCGAAATCGATGATCTTGACCTGGCCGCCGTAGGTGAGGAAAATGTTCTGGGGGCTCACGTCCCGGTGCACCACGCCCAGGGGCGAGCCGGAAAAGTCCGTCAGCTCGTGGGCGTACTCGAGCCCGATCAGGACCTGGCTTATCACGAAGAGCACGTTCACGAGGCTCATGGGAAGGGACAGGTCCGCGGCCTGGTTCATGACAAGCCTCAGGTTCTTCCCGAACAGGTACTCCATCGCTATGAAGTAATCGTCGCCCATGCGGCCGAAATCATAGGTGCGGACGATGTTCTCGTGCTGCAGGAAGGCGGCGAGGCGGGCCTCGGAGATGAAGGCGTCCACCAGGTTTTTCTCGCCGACGAGGTGCGGCAGTATCTTCTTGACGGCGATGATCTTCTCGAAGCCCTCGTCGCCCGTCATCTTGGCGCGGTACAGCTCCGCCATGCCCCCCACCCCGATGGGATCCAGGAGAAGGTACTTGCCGAAGCTTTTGGGTGTTACGCCTTCCATGCCCGGTCTCCACGGAAAGGACTGTTTCGAGGCTGCATCCGGATGACTTGCGAGGGGATTCTTCCTTTTGCCTTCATCTTATGTCATAGTTGTCATTCTTGCGCAACAATTTGAAACACCATGTCAAAAGCCCGCAAACGAAGGGCCGCGGCGGAGGGCAAAGGCGTCATGAGGGTGACGGTGGCCGTGTGCACGCTGGGCGACCGGGAAGAAAGCCTCGAAAGGGCGCTTGCCTCCATCCGCGCCCAGGGGATAAGCCCGGAGCCCGAAATACTTGTGGTGCAGAACGGGCCGGGCTGCGGAGCGGCGAAGGCGGCGGAGAGAACCGGCGGCTCGGTGCGGTTGGTCCGGGAGCCCACGCTGGGGCTTTCGGCCGCGCGGAACCGCGCCTGGCGCGAGGCCGCGGGGGACTGGATCGTTTACCTGGACGACGACGCGCGGCTCTCACCCGGCTACCTGGAAGCCCTGGCGCGCCTCATAGCAGAAACGGACGGACGGCCCGGGGCCGCCGGGGGGCCCATCCTGGTGGGCTGGGACAAGCCCGCGCCGCCCTGGTACGAGCCGGGCTGCGACGCATGGGCCAACCGGCTGGACCTGGGCTCCTTCCGGCGGCCCATCGCGTGGCCCGAGACCCTCTACGGCACCAACATGGCCTTTCCCGTGGAGATGCTCCGCCGCCTCGGAGGCTTCCGCACGGACCTCGGCCGCAAGGGCG
>JAKAGN010000016.1 GCA_021815525.1 Deltaproteobacteria bacterium | reverse complement strand
CGATGGCGAGGCACACGCGGGGGCCGGCGGAAAACTTCTTCTCGGACCTCTTTTCCCTTTACGAGCGCTTCGATCTCGACATGATCTGGATGGCGGGCCACATAGGCTGCAAGAACACCATGGCCTTAAACGGCATGTTCCGGGAAAAATGCCGCAAGCGCGGGATTCCGCTTCTCATCATCAACTACGACCTGGCGGACCGCAGGATCGTTCCCCCCTCCGAGGTCCGGGAGCAGGTCTCCCGCTTCATGGAAACCGTGGCCCGGCGTTCGTGATCCGGCGTAACCGGCCGGTCGCGGGCTTCACAACTCCCCACGAAAAATCAAAGGCGGAAAAATGAGTCGCGCAAGAACGAGGAAGGAAGAGATCTGCCAGATCTGCGGCTCCAAAAAGGATCTGAAGCCCGGCATGCTGGTGCGCTCAGCCCTGGCCGAGGCCATAAGGAGAGACCACGGCAGCTTCGACGAGCACGGATGGATCTGCGCCACCGATCTCAACGCCTACCGGGGAAAGCTGGTGGAGGAGATGATCCGGAGCGAGAAGGGCGAGCTTACGGCCCTTGAAAACGAGGTGATCGAAAGCCTGCGGCAGGGCGAAATCTTCGCCCACGATCCCATCCGGGACATGGGGGAAAACTTCACCCTGGGCCAGAGGCTCGCGGACAGGATCGCCGATTTCGGCGGAAGCTGGACCTTCATCACAACCTTCGCCGTGGTGCTTTTTTCGTGGATGGCCATCAACACTCTAACCTTCCTGAGGCACCCATTCGACCCTTATCCCTTCATCTTCTTGAATCTCGTGCTCTCGTGCCTGGCGGCCATACAGGCCCCCATAATAATGATGAGTCAGAAAAGGCAGGAGGACCGCGACCGCGAAAGCTCCATGCACGACTACCAGGTCAACCTCAAGGCCGAGCTTGAGATAAGGAACCTGCACCAGAAGCTGGATCACCTTATGTCGCACCAGTGGGAGCGGCTCCTGGAGCTTCAGGAGCTTCAGATGGAGCTTTTGGAGGAGGTGCGCTCGGCCGCGGCCATGCTGAAGAAAAAGTAGGAAGGCCTCTCCGCCGGCCTTGCCGCATCGGACGCCCCCAAAGGAACCGTCAAAGGAATCGGATTAAAGAATGATCATCCGGAAAGAAACGCCAGCCGACATCGACGCCATCGCCGAGGTCACCATCGCCGCCTTCAAGACCCTTCCCATCAGCCGGAACACTGAGCAGTTCATCCTAAGGGAGCTGCGCGCCGCGGGAGCCTTGAGCCTCTCGCTGGTGGCGGAGATCGACGGAAAGGTCGTAGGCCACGTGGCCTTCTCGCCCGTCGCCTTTTCCGACGGCAGCCCGGGCTGGTACGGTCTCGGGCCGGTCTCGGTGCTTCCCGCCCTCCACAGGCAAGGCATCGGAAAGGCCCTCATCGACGAGGGCCTGTCGATTCTCGGGAGCTTGGGCGCACAAGGCTGCCTCCTGGTGGGGGATCCCGCCTATTACCCGCGCTTCGGCTTCAGGAACGATTCCGGCCTGGTTCACGAGGGGGTGCCGCCGGAGTACTTTTTCATCCTGCCCTTTTCCGAAAAGGTTCCGCAGGGTGTCGTCCACTTCCATGAGGCCTTCCTTGCCGAGGAGTAGCAACTACCCTATAAATGCCTGAAAGTCCTTGCGGGGCAGGGAGGGAGCCGGGGAAAACATTTTTTTCTTAATACCCATTAAAAAAATGGACCCGGCCTATTGACACGGCGTTCAGTTGCGCGTAGTGGATAAATCATCCTTTCATATTTTGCGTTCGCGCCGCCGTTTTTCTTTAAAGCGTCCAAGGAGGCCGGTCCATGAAAACGTCCGAGCACGACCTCGTTCTGGCCCATCTGAACCTTTTCGCGGTCCTCAAGAATCTCGAGGAGCTGGTGGTGAGGGACCCCGAGTCGGCGCGGATGACGGCCGATTGGAACGAGACCATCCAGTTCACCGTGATGGGGGGCCCCCAGGCCTTCCTGTCGTTTTCGGGCGGCCGCTGCACCGTGGGCCGGGGCGCGGCCAGAAAGTCCACCATCTCGCTTTTTTTCCTTTCGCCGCGGCACCTTAACCGGATGTTCTCGGAGAAGGCCAACCCCATCCCCGTGAAGGGCTTTTTGAAGCTCCCCTTTCTGGCCAAGAAGTTCCCCAAGCTCACCGAGCGGCTGGAGTACTTTTTGAAGCCCACGGACGCGCTTTTGAAGGACCCGGGGTATCTGGCCCTGAACACCCTCTTCACGCTCCACACGGCGGCCTTCGCCGCGGCGGAGATGGCGGCGGGAGAGGCTTTCTCCAGGGCATCCACCGCGGGGCTGGGAAGCGGCTCGGTGCTCCTGAAGGTGCTCCCGGAGGGGCCCGCGGCCCACATCGAGTTCGACAAGGGAAAGATTACGGCGAAGGCAGGCGAGGCCGAGAAGCCCGCGGCCTTCATGTACATGAAGGACCTCGCGGTGGCCAACGCCTTCCTGAACCAGAAGATGGACGCCTTTGCCGCCATTGCCAAGGGCGAGGTGGCCATCTGGGGGCAGATGCCCTTCCTGGACGCCTTGTCGAGGGTCCTGGACCGCATTCCCGTATATCTCGCTCCATGAGGGTGCGCGCCGTTGCGCCTCCGGCAATAGGGGGTTCCGCGCTTATCAAGATGGTTTCAAGAGAATAAGGCGGGGAAAGGGAAATAAGACGTGAAAACCTTCACCTTTGAAAAATCCCAGGCCCTTTTCGACAGGGCCGCCAAGGTCATCCCCTGCGGCATTTACGGGCACATGAGCCCCGCGCCCCTGATCCCTCCCTCCGACTACCCGTTTTACGCGGCCTCGGGGACGGGCTCCCGCTTCACGGACCCGGACGGCAACGAGTTCATCGACTACATGTGCGCCTACGGCCCGATGGTTCTGGGCTACAACCACCCCAAGGTGGACGAGGCCGCGAAAAAGCAGAGGAAGCTGGGCAACTGCCTCACGGCCCCTGCCCCCGTCATGGTGGAGCTGGCCGAGAAGCTCACGGACCTCGTTTCCGGCGCGGACTGGGCCTTCTTCGCCAAGAACGGCGGCGACACCACCACCTACGCGGTGATGGTGGCCCGCGCCGCCACGGGCCGGAAGAAGATCGTGGCCATAAAGGGCGGCTACCACGGCGTGGCGCCCTGGACCCAGGGCTTCGGCCACCACGGCGTGATCGAGGAGGACGCCCAAAACATCGTGCGCATCCCCTGGAACGACTTCGCGGCCTTCGAGCGGGTGGTCTCCGAAAACCCCGAAAACGTCGCGGCCTTCATGGCCACGCCCTACCACCACCCCACCTTCGCGGATAACGAGATGCCCGCGCCCGGCTACTGGAAGAAGGTGGAGGATCTGTGCCGCAAGAAGGGGATCGTCCTTATCGTGGACGACATCCGCTGCGGCTTCCGTCTTGACGTCCACGGCTCCCACGCCCACTTCGGCTTCAAGCCCGATCTCGTCTGCTTCTGCAAGGCCATCGGAAACGGCTACCCCATATCGGCCTTGGTGGGCGCCGAGGCCCTCAAGAACGACGCGGCCCGGGTTTTCTACACGGGCTCCTACTGGTTCTCGGCGGTGCCGATGGCCGCGGCCTTGGCCTGCATCGAAGAGCTTGAGCGAATCGACGGGCCCAAGATCATGCTGGAGTTCGGCGACAAGCTTTTGAAGGGCATGGTGGAGATCGCCAAGGGTCACGGCTTTACCCTCAAGGTCTCGGGCGCGCCCTCCATGCCCTACCTGAGGCTCACCGACGATCCGTCCCTGGTCCTCATGCAGAAGTGGTGCGGCGAGTGCACCAGGCGCGGGGCCTACTTCACGAGCCATCACAACTGGTTCGTCTCCACCGCCCACACGGATGAGGACTTGCAGAGGACCTTCGACATCGTGGACGACGCGTTCCGGGCCATCAAAGAGGGAGGAAAATAACGGTGCTGAAGAAAGAGGAAATCGCACGGCTTTCGGAAACGGCCTGGTCGCTTCGGCGTGACATCATCGACGTCACCGGCTGGGCCGGGGGCGCCCACATCGGCGGCGGGCTTTCGGTCATCGACATCCTGGTCCTCCTCTACTACAAGGTGGCCAACATCGATCCCAAAAGGCCCGGCTGGGAGGACCGCGACCGGGTGGTGCTCTCCAAGGGCCACGCGGGGGTGGCCTACGCGCCGGTACTCGCCCGGAAGGGCTACTTCGACTTCGATCTTCTGAAAAATTTCAACAAGTTCCAATCCCCCTTCGGAATGCACTTAGACGGCGGCAAGGTGAGGGGCGTGGACGCCTCCACGGGCTCCCTGGGCCACGGGCTTCCCATAGCGCTCGGGATGGCCCTGGGCGCGCGGGTGCAAAAGAAATCCTGGCGCACCTACTGCATCCTGGGCGACGGCGAGTGCAACGAGGGCTCGGTGTGGGAGGCCGCAATGGCCGCTTCCCACTACAAGGCGACGAACCTCATAACCTTCGTGGACCGCAACCGGCTCATGATCGACGGCCCCACCGAGCAGGTGATGGGCCTCGAGCCCTTCGCCGACAAGTGGCGCGCCTTCGGCTTCATCGTAAAGGAGGTGGACGGCCACGACTTCGCGGCCCTTTCCGATGCCGTGGACTTCGCCCACTCTGAAAGGAGCGCGCCGGTCCTGATCCTGGCCAACACGGTGAAGGGCAAGGGCATCGATTTCATGGAGAACCAGGTGAAGTGGCACTACGGCGGCCTGGATTCGGAGCTTCTCGCCAAGGCCAAGGCCTCAGTTGACCGCTACTACGGCAAAGCCTGAGACAGCCTGTCTAAAAACGCGAACTGCTGTGTCGCGCTTCAAAGCCAAGTTCGGTCACGTACAAAAGAGTACGCTCCCTCATTGGCTTATCGCGCTCCTTGCATTTCATCGTTTTTATCCAGGCTTCACATCCCGCCTGTTTAAGCGGGCCTTCGGAAGGGGGTTTACAAATGGCAACCGGACTCACCTGGACGGTCTACGACGCGGACAGCATGACCCAGGCCGAGATTTACGGCACGGTGCTTTGCGACCTGGGGGCCATGAACGAAAAGATCGTGGGGCTTTCGGCGGATCTGGCCAAGTCCACCAAGATAGGGGCCTTCGGCGACAAGTTTCCCGGGCGCTTCTTCAACGTGGGGGTGGCTGAGCAGAACCTCTTCGGCGTGGCCGCGGGCCTGGCCAAGTCGGGGCTTGTCCCCTTCGTCTCAACAATGGCGGCCTTCGCCTCCATGCGGGCGGCCGAGCAGGTGCGCACCGACATCTGCTACCAGCACCTTCCCGGGAAGAGCATCGCCACCCACGCCGGGGCCTCCTTCGGCCAGGCCGGCACCACCCACCACTGCACCGAGGACCTGGCCATCATGCGCTCCTTTTCCGGCATGACGGTGATCGTCCCGGCCGACGGCGTGGAGACCGCCAACGCCGTGCGCGCCTGCGTGGAATGGGACGGGCCCGTCTACATCCGCATAGGCCGGGGCTTCGAGCCGCGCTTCTACGAGAAGGAGGACTACGGCTTCCGCATCGGTAAGGCCGTCACCCTCTCGGAGGGCGCCGACATCACCCTTATCTGCTGCGGCGTGACGGTGCTTCCCTGCATGGAGGCAGCGAAGATACTCAAGGAGGAGGACGGCCTTTCGGTGCGCGTCTTGAACATGCACACCATAAAGCCCATCGACTCCGAGGCCGTTCTTTCGGCGGTCAAGGACACCCGGCGCCTCATCTCCTTCGAGGAGCACAACACCCTGGGGGGGCTGGGGACCGCCGTCGCGGAGGTCATCGCCCGCTCCGGCAAGGGCTGCGCCTTCGTGCCGGTGGGCATCCCCGACTGCTTCTGCGAGGTGGGCTATCCCGAGGACCTCTACACCCACTACGGCCTGGACACCGACGGCGTGGTGGCCAAGGTCCGGGAGGTCATGAAGATCGAGTTCGAGGCGGACGAGGACTGGGAAGACGAGGTTTAGGCATCCGGGCGGCCGTCCACAAGCGCGAACTGCTGCGTTGCGCTTCGCCTCGCGGCTCGGTCACGTATGAACTATACGCTCCCTTCGCCGCTCGCTCGCGCGCCTTGCATTTCATCGCTTGTGACCGGCCTGGGGTGGGTAGAGGATTAAAGGAAAAGCAGCCGCATCGGACTTGGCGGATAACAAAATCTGAGGTGCATTTATGGCCACGGAACGTGAATTGATGGCGGCCCGGATATTTTTGAGGGCCGTGCTGCCGGTGATCAAGGTCCTCCTGGAGGACGAGCCCAAGATGAAGCGGCGCTTCGCCGGGGTTACGGCGAAGATACAGTTCAAGGCCCGGGACAAGGATGGCGACGTGGGGGCCTGCCTCGTGTTCGACAAGGGGGCCTTTTCCGTCGAGCAGGGCATATGCGAGAACCCGGACATCTCCTTCGTCTTCAGGAGCGTGGGCCGGATGAACGCCATGTTCGCCGGAAAGCCGGCGGTGCCCTTCATCAAGGGCATCTGGCGGCTCCCGCTTCTGGCCAAGGTATTCTCCATCCTCTTGGGCCTCATGATCCTCATGCCCAACGCCCGGCCCAAGGACCCCGCCAAAAGGCGATTGAAGGTCAAGATGACCTTCTACATGATCACCACGGCCCTTTCCCAGTACAACAAGGGCGGGGACCCCGAGATGGCGGCCTGGACCAAAAAGCAGCCCGAGCGCGTATACCAGATATCGGTGGACGAGGGCATCGCGGCGTATCTTCGGGTCAAGGCCGGCAAAAGCCAGGCGGGCCGGGGCGTCTACACCAGGCGGCGGCCCTTCGTCCACATGCGCTTCAACGGCGTTGAGGGGGCCATGCCCATAGTCTTAAACGACGTGGACATGGTGACGGCGGTGAAAAACGGGTACCTTCAGGTGGAGGGCTCGCCCGAGTACGGCGGAAACGTGGGGGACTTCATGGTGAAGATACAGGACCTCATTACATAATGGCATCAAACGCCTTGATTTTATGATATATACTGAAAGGCATGGCGGGGAAAAGCACGAAAATCAACCATTTGAAGGCTTTTTCGATCCGGCCTGCCGGGGCCGGACCGGGCATGAAATATAAGCGATTTATTTTCAGGGAGTTGTGATTGGTGCGTTCATAATTTGAACGTTCAATTTTTGAACGTTCAAATTATGAACGCTTTTTTTCTCAGTAGCCGTGCGGCCTGTCAGGTTGAACCCTTGTCCACCGTAGTGGATTCAACGCTTCCGTAGAGGATGGCCTGGGCCATCTGCTTGTAAAGCTCGATCAAGTTCATGTAGATCACGGCCACCTCCTTGTGTGAGGGGCCGAAGATTTTCTTCCGGAGCGCCAGGGCCTCGCGGAAGCACTCCTCCGCAAGCTCGTAGTCCTTGTCCAGGAGGAGCACCATCCCCATGTTGCAGTAAGACGTGGCCGTCTCGGGGGCGCTCCTGGAAAGCCGGCCTTCGGCCAGCTCCAGTATCTCCTGGGCCAGGTCCCTGGCCTCGGGGGCTCTATTTTCCTTGAGGAGCGCTATAAGGGCCTGGTTTTTTTCGTGCCACAGGGCCCTGGCGTCCTCCTTCTTTCCCCGCCCCAGCTTTTTCCCGATGGATCCGATCACGGCGTCCGGCTCCTTTTTTCGGCGTTTACTTCCTACTTGCCCTTCTTGCCCTTGGCGGCCTTGTCGATGCGGTCGTACTCGCCGCGGTAGAGGCGGGCCATGGCCAGATGGAGGTCCGCCAGGTTGAGCCACACCGCGGCCGTTTCGGGGTCGTCCTTGCCCAGCACCTTTATCCTTATGGCCACGGCCTTCACCAGGGCCGCGTGGGCGTTCTCGAACTCCTTGTTGTACATGTAGGCGATCCCGAGGTTGTTCAGGGTGGTGGAGGCCTCGTAGCTCTCCTGCATGCCCTTTTTCTTGAGCTCGGCCATGAGCGACTCGGAGTCCCTGATGGCCTGCTCGAACTTCCCCTTGGTGATGAGGACCGCGATGGTGTCGCTTTTCTTCTGCCAGCCCGGGTCCACCTTGCGTTTCGGCGCGGTGTCGGCGGCGAGCGCCGGGGAGGAGAGAAGGATGAAAAGGGCTATGACGACGGCGGCTGCGCGCTTCATGGTGCTTCCTTTCCGGGGTGGGCTTCGGGATCCTGGGCTTTCATTCTTTCGAGGTAGGAAACCCTTTCGCGGCCGGCGGCGCGGAACACGAGGGCTCCCGCCGCCAACAGGACGCCGCACGCCAGGCAGGCTGCGGCGAGGAAGAGCCGGTTGCCGAAGGAGGCGACATAGCTTCTTCCATAGCTGATATAGTCGTGGTAGGTGGCGAGGCCGATCATGAGGAAGCCCGCGCCGCCTAGGATCGCGGCGAAAAGCGAGCCGGTGCGCCACATGGAGTAGTCGGCCATGACGGGGTCGTTTTCCTCGTTGGGCTCAGGCTCGACCGGGGCGCTGGGGCGGTCGCCCGTGGGTTCGCAGGCGGAAACCAGGCAGAATCCCTCGCTTTTTTCCTCGATGGCCAGCGCCGCTCCGCACTCGGGGCAGAGTATCTCGTCTTTATGGGGGGGAGCATCGAACTCGCTCTGGCACGCGGGGCAGGTGATCTCCACTTTTCGGCTTCCTTTCGCAGGTCCGGGAAAGGGGGCCGGCTCCCCCATGATGCGATTTTCCGACAAAGGTGGCGCGCCGCCGTTTCGTTTTCCGTCCGCGCCATAACACGGCGGCGTTATCGGCGTCAACCGCGGCGTCGGGGCCTTTTTTGGCCGGCGGGCGGGCAACCCGCTTGTCCCTTAGACTCTTTTCTCTTGACAGTTGGGGATTCCTTTGATTAGATTGCTCCACTTGCATCAACCGATGTTCATAGTGACTTGTTGCCGTGGGAGCGGAAGGTCGGAAAGAGGGACACGATTCCTTGGATCGGCCGATTGTGGAGGCAGAGCGCTTTTGAAAGAAGGCGCCAGTGGATGTGACAAGCATCACATGATGGACATGGCCGACTTCACTGACACTCCCATGCAAAAGTCATAAAAATCCGTCATTCTAAAAGGTTTGCGAGGTTTTTCCCGTTGCGGACTCGCCGCCGAGGAGTTTTTTGACGGATTCATCGCGTTTCGGCCCCATTGACCGGGAACCCATGCCGGATTCAATCCTTCCCATTCCCAATGCGGCGCGGCGGTCATCCCTGACCGCGGCGGCGCGGCCTTTTTTCCCTTCCACAAAGGGCGCGGCGCTTCTGCGCGCCTCTCTTCACAATTCCGCGGGACCGGTCGGGCGGGGGGCAGATGGTGGCCGAAGAATCGAAAAGCAAAGAGATCGAACGAAACACGGATTTTTTTTAATCCCGAACCGGTTAAACCAAATAGGACGGAGGAGGCCGAGGTGAGTAAGAGAGCTTTCAAAGCGATCGTCATGGCAGTGGCGCTGGTTCTCGTGGCCCTTGCCCACGGGGCTTGGGCCGGTCAGGAACTGCCCGCGGGGCTGACGCCCGGTGCGGTGGAAAAGTCCCTGCAACCGCGCGCCGGCCAGGCTCCAGCCGCGGCGCCTGAAATCCGGATCGGCCAGGACGAGACGGGCAAGCTCAAGGGAGGCGAGGGGGTGGAGTTCAAGCTGAACGAAATCACCTTCGACGGCAACCACGTCTTCACCACCGAGGAGCTCACCCAGGCCGTGCATCAGTATATCGGCCTCGTGATCGCAGTTGACGACCTCGCCAAGATCGTGGACACCGTCACCTCGTACTACGTGGAGCGGGGTTACATCCTGTCCCGGGCCTATCTTCCCCAGCAGAGCATCAAGGACGGCAAGGTGGTCATCGCCATCGTCGAGGGCCGTCTTGGCGCCATTTACGTCAAGGGCAACCAGCGATACAAGGCCGACCTCATCCGGCGGGTCATGGATCTCATCCGCAAGGACGACGCCGTGACCACGGCCGGTCTTGAGAGGAGCCTCCTGCTCCTGAACGATTACCCGGGGCTTTCCGTCAAGGCCACGCTTGTACGCGGCCAGGAGCCCGGCACCACCGACATAGTGATCGACGTGACCGAGGCCAAGTGGTGGATGGTGGGGCTCGACTACAACAACTTCGGCAGCGAGTTCGTTTCGCCCCACAGGATCGGCGTGTCCGGCACCCTCCTGAATCCCTTCGGCTACGGCGACAAGTTCGGCCTGCGTTACATGGGCGGGCTTCTCAACACCTCCGAGGACGAGGGGCCCCTGTGGTACCTGCGGGCGGATTACGACTTCCCGGTGAACCGTTACGGCACCCGGGTGGGTGTCGCCCTCTCCCGGCTCAATTATGATCTTGGAAAAGAGCTGCGGATACTCCAGATCGAAGGCAACTCCGATCTCGCCTCCGTGTGGGCCACCCATCCGCTCATCCGCGGCCGGCACCTTTCCCTGTGGCTCGACGGCGGAATCGACATAAAGCGGGTCCAGAACAAGATGTTCGAGAAGAGCCTCTACGAGGAGGACCTCCAGAACCTCCGGCTGGGCTCCCACATGGAATGGATCGACGGTTACCTGGGCCAGAACCTGGTGACGGTCACGATCACCAAGGGGCTTTCGGATGACACCATAGGCTCGCGCCTTTACGCCCAGGCCAATTTCCTGAAGGGCGAGGCATCCTACCAGCGCCTGCAGCTTCTTCCCTACAAGATGACGGGCGTTTTCTCCCTTTCCGGCCAGTACTCGGGTGACCGGCTGCCCACCTCGGAGGAGTTCTCCGTTGGCGGCGCGGGCTCGGTGCGCGGCTGGGCCACGGGGGATTACTCCGGCGATCACGGTGTCGTGAGCACCCTCGAGGTCCGTTATCCCCTCGTTGACGGAAATCTCAACTGGCAGGCCCCCTCGGGATCCCGTGGAGACTGGGGGCTGGATTTGGCGCTTTTCACGGATTACGGCAGGGTCTGGGTCAAGGATCCCCTCGCGGCCGAGCTTTCGGACGCCACTTTGTGGGGTTGGGGCCTGGGCCTCCGGTTCGCCTGGGCGCCCTACGGAACCGCCAAGGTCGACTGGGCCAGGCCGCTCAAGGGCGACAAGCCCCTGGACGCGGGACTGGACCAGCACGGCGCCTGGTACCTCGAGCTTTCCGTCACCTACTAAGAGAAATCAGCGATTCGTTCGACAGATATAAAAGGAGGTTAGGATGGCCAGCTTGACGCGGAAAATCAAAAGGGCTCAGAGCAGAAGGAAGTTGCTTTCCGCCAAATCTTCATCCCTGGCGCGCAGCGCTCGCCGCGCTCAGCGTCTCGGAGCCGGCGCCGCCGGCGCTCTGGTGCTTCTGGCCGTTCCGACGGCTGCCTTGGCAGGTAGCGGGTTCACCCAGGCCACGCAGGGCAAGACCACCACGTACGTCCAGACGGCGCCCAAGGTTTTCAACCGGGTGGATGGCTACAACATCGCCGCGGACGAGCAGCACGTGTACCGGCAGCCCAGCGCGAGCTCCATTTTTGTCCAGCGCGTCATCGGCACCGATCCCTCCTCTATCTTGGGACAGCTGACCGCCAACGGTCAGGTGTGGATCATGAACCCCAACGGAGTTCTCATAGGCAGCCAGGCCCGTGTGAACACCGCCGGCTTCATGGCCACGACGCTCGTCATGGAAGAGGACGACTTCTTCGCGGGCCGCTACACCTTAAGGCAGGAAGGCTCGGGCGGCTTCGTCATCAACCACGGCACCATCACGGTCAGTAACGGCGGCAGCGCCATCCTGGCCGGCGCCTCGGTGGTGAACGACGGCGTCATCAAAGCCGACATGGGCGAGGTGGTCCTGGCCGCAGGCCGCAAGATGACCTTCGACTTCGCCGGCGACGGGCTCATCCGCTTCGCGGTGGACGAGGCCGTGGCGGCTAAGGTCACGGGTCCCGACGGCGCGGGCATCGCCGACGCGGTTCTGAACGCGGGCCAGGTTTCGGCCGGCCGCGTAACCATGACCGGCCGGGTCGCCCGCGACGTGTTCTCCTCGGTGGTCAACAACTCGGGCGTGGTGGAAGCCACCCGGGTGGCGGTGGGGAAGGGCGGCGAGATCATCCTTTCCGGCGGCGACGCCGGCGCGGTGGTCAACACCGGCACCCTTTCCGCCTCCGGCGCCAACGGCGGCGGAAGCGTCAGCATGACGGGTGAAACCGTCGCCCAGCGGGGCATCGTCACCGCGGATGCCGCCAAGGGCCAGGCTGGCTCCGTCACCGTCGTTTCCACCAAGAAGACCGAACTGGCCCCCGGCAGCGTCACCAGCGCCAGGGGCACCGACACCGCCGACGGCGGCAGCATCGTGGTGAACTCCACCGACGGCTCCACCGACTTCGCGGCCGGCGCCGTTCTGGACGCCTCAGGCGGGCCCAACGGCGGCAAGGGCGGCTTCATCGAGGTCTCCGCCAAGGGCAAGTCCCAGGGCGATTACATGACCTTGAACGGCACCATCAACCTCGCCGGCTCGCCGGGCGGCACGCTTTTGATCGACCCCCTGAACATCATCGTTCAGGCCGGCGGCGGCTCCGCGCTGACCGACGTGGACCAGTTCGCGGATCCGGGCGCCACCCTCACGGTTGCGCCGGCAACCCTCGCGGCCGTCGGGGCCGGAACCATCGTGCTCCAGGCCCAGAACGACATAAGCATCAACAGCGACGTGACGCTTCAGGCCAACGTCAACCTCGAACTGGACGCCTGGAACGACGTCAACTTCGGCGACGGCACGGGTTTGGGCGCGGTCACCCTCCAAGGCATCGGCGCTCTGTCGGTATACGCTTCGGACGACATCAACGTCCGCAGCCACATCACCACGGCTTCCGGCCAGGTTTACCTGGAGTCCAACCACGACTGGAGCGGTTCCGGCGCGCCCGCCCCGGGCCTGTTCGGCCGGGTCACCGTTGACAGCAACCTGGGCGGCATAACCACCGTTTTGGGGCCCATCATCATCCGCTCCAACAGCAACGACGAAACCTTCATGGACAACCTCGCCACTACGGGCGGCTCCATCGACGTGTCCGCGGGCGGGTACCTCCATTTCAAGAAGGCCACGACGGGCGGTGTGGCGGCTCCGATCACCATTGCCTCCACGAACAACAAGATCGACCTTGAAGACGGCGGCGTGGCCAACGAGATCAGCTCCTTCGGCGGCGCCGTCACCATCCGCGCCTTCAAGGAAAGAGCCGTCCACGCAAGCAACGAGGTCAACGCCGGCGCGGGCACGGTCATTCTCACCGGCGACAAGGTCCTGCGCGTGGACGGCTCGGTCACGGGCGGCGTGGTGAAGGTGAGCTCCAAGAACCTTTCTGACAACATATATCTCAACCCGGCCGCGGCCCCGGCCTATCCGGGCAACTGGTACATCGATGGTCCCTCCCTCGGGCGGATCTACGCCACGACCCTTTACGTCGGCTACGACGCCGACTCCACGAGCGCCATGCACACGGGCGACATCATCGTGGCCCAGGACGCCAACGCCACCGGCACCAACGACCTGCGCCTCATCACCTACGGCAACATCCTGGCGGTCTCGAACTCCACCATCACGAGCGGGCAGAACGTGCTCCTCCAGGCCGGCGGCGACGGCTCCGGCTGGATCGGCACCGCCACCGCCCCGGTGGGCATCGACAGCTCGGTTCCGGCCACCAACATCACGGCCCGCACCTTCGACGCCGACGGCAACATCTACCTGGTCCAGAAGACCGGGAACATGGACCTGACCAAGGTCACCATCGACACCGCCGACGCCAGCACCCAGACGGTGGAGCTCGCCGCGGCCCAGGGCGGGGCCACCATCAGCACCAGCGGAGTGGCCTTCACCCAGCCCGCGGGCCAGATGGACAACCTCATCCTCTCCGCGGACAACATCACAATCGACGCGGCCGTTGTGGTGGATCCCGGCCGGACCATCACGCTCCGCAACTACAGCGCGAGCCGTCCCATCAACATAGGGACCGAAACGGCCGGGCAGCTCTCGCTCACCGACGCCGAGCTGGATCTCCTGCAGGTGAACGGCGGAGGCACCAATCTTTCCGTCATCATCGGCCGCAACGACGCGGCCCATTCCTCGGGCCAGATCATCGTTTCCGGCAACGCCACGGTCGGCCCGAACAACGCCGAGCAGCTGACCCTCATAACGGGGTCCAACATCACCGACGACACGGGCGCGGGCACCATTTTGAATACGGGCTCGGCCTCGGCGAACCCCACCACCATAACCCTTGACGCCACCACCGGCATATGGGGCAGCCACGGCACCAACACCAACAAGCTCCAGATCGACGCCGACCGGCTGGCCGCCATCGTAACCTCGGTGGCCGCGGGCGACGACCTGCGCGTCTACGTGGCGGGCCCCGTGGAGATCACCGATCCCGTCAACGCCTCCTCCACCTTCACGGCCCGGATCCAGGGCGGCAACAACGTTTCCCTCGAGGCTGCGGGCGCGGTCACCCGCACGGCGGCGGGAACGCTTGGTATCGACCTCATGAGCGCGCGCGACGCTGAGATCCGCGCGCAGGGCGGCATCGGGACCGACCCCGTGGCCACAGGCAACATCCGCACCGCGGTCTCCCGCAATTTCGCGGCTCTTAACATCATCAACGGCGGCATCTACATCGACCAGGTCCAGGGCGACATGCATATCGGCACCGCCCAGGAGACCAACGGAAGCGATGACATGACCGGCGTCACCAACCTCCTTGGCGGCGGCGGCATCGGCGACGTCGAGGTTTACACCGCGAACAGCAACCTCACCGTGAACGCGGGCGCCTGGGTACAGAACGACAAGCAGCCGAACCAGGACATCACTCTGGGCGCCGGCGGAACCGGCCACACCCTTACGCTTTCCGACAACGCTCGCGTTTTCACCAATAACGGCGACGTGAACCTCTTCGGTGACGATCTTTCCATCAGCACCACTGCCTTGAACGAGGCCACGGTCAACACGATCTCCGACGGCACCGGGGCGGTGAACGGCGCCATGGGCGCGGGGTACAACAACTCGGGCGCGGGCGGCGGCGACGTCTACATCTCCACGGGCATGGCGGCCACCAACATCACCCTGGGCGCGGCCGGCGGGCTTTCCATTTCCCAGGCCGAGCTCCAGAGGGTTTACACGGCCCATACCTTCGACACCGGCGGCGGAATCGTCGATCCCACCGGCCAGCAGCGCGGCGTCATCATAGGCTCGCTCGGCGACGCCACCTCCACGGCCGAGGCCCAGGACACCACGGGCACCATCACCATCGGCGGCGGCATCGACATTCACAGGGCCGCGGCAGCGAGCCCCTGGACCGACAACATCGCCCTGTCCACGGGGAACGCCACGGCCACCGCCATCTGGGACGGCACGACCGGGCTCACCGGCAACACCATAACGGCGAACCAGGTTTTCGCCCAGGCCAGCGGCGGAGTCGACATCACCGTTTCCATGCGGGACGAAACCACGGGCGGGGCCAACTCCGGCGCGGGCGCGCGGCTTGTGGCGCATTCGGTCAGCCAGGGCAACGTCATCGTGGACGCCAACTCCAGCAACCAGGTCTTTATTGACACCACCTGGTACATGCCCGGTCTCGGCAGCC
>JAKAGN010000376.1 GCA_021815525.1 Deltaproteobacteria bacterium | reverse complement strand
TCCCCGTAGGGGCTTTCCAGTGGCGGGAGGTTCTCGCGGTTCTTCCTTATGGCCGACGAGTACTCCCCGTAGCACATGATGCACTCTAGATTGCAGGTGTTTCCGATCTGGAACTCGATGGCCGTGGGCTGGCGGCGGTTGTAAGGCAGGTGATCGGCGAAGCGCCCGGCGAAGGAGCGGAAGCGGCCCTCCGAAAGGTCGCGGAGGCAGCGGCCGCAGCCAAGGCTCATGTCCCCGGAAAGGAGCGCGCGCCGAAGCTCCCTAAGGCGCCTGCCTTCCCATATCTCCCCGATGCTCTGGCGCGGGTAGGTCCCCAAGACGTAGGTGTCGCCCGGGCAGCAGGCTATGGCCTCGCCGCCGGGCTTCCAGTAGATGCTCTTGAAGGGGACGTGGCAGACCACCCCACGGTCCAGGAAGCGGCGGGTCCGGTTGTAGGCCGCCAGATCGGCGGCCGGAACGAGGCGGGGATCGGGATCGGCCACGGGCGTTTCCCCCCCTTTCCGGAAAAGAGAGGAAAGGTTTGCTGATCTCACTTCACGCAAGATAATCACGCCCGTGGAAAAATCAAAGTCTCACGATCAGGGGCTGTTTCCGAAAAAAGTTTGTCGCACCGAGCTTGCGAATTCGCCCGGCCGGCGAGGCGCGCGACTGAGGAATATCGTACATATTCCGCAAGGAGCGGAACACTGCCGGCCGGGATGAAGACGCAAGCGAATGCAAAAATTTTTTTGGAAACAGCCCCTATGATTCCGGCCCGCTATCCCCGTCCCACTCCAGGGGCATCCGACCGCTCTTTTTGGTGTTGCAGTCCTTGCAGCAGGCAACGATGTTGGATTTCACCGACTTTCCGCCCCGCGAGAGCGGCACCACGTGATCCATGGTGATTTCGCAGGCATCCACCTTCCGGCCGCAGTAATGGCAAATGCCGCGGTCCACCAGGTTCTTCCACCAGCGCGTGGCCCGAAGCTCGCGGGCCCGGGCCTTCTCCGCGCGGAGATCCGCCTCGCCCCGGTCCAGGCCGTCGAGGCCCGCGGCCTGCTTCTCATCCCTCATCCGTTTTCGTGAGGACTTGGCCACGCTCGATCCTTCAAGCAGAAAAAAACAAAACTATCTGAAATCAAACGATTCCCGAGTCTCTGAGCCACGCGCTGACGGCATCCCTTAAAATTTCGTAGTAGCCCTCGTTGCCGCCAAGGCCCCTGCGGCCGAAGAAGTAGTTCACCTCCAAAAATAGCGGCCCCGGGCCGGAGTCCGGGAAGATGAGGTCGAAGCCCGCAAGGTTGACGCCGGTCTTGAGGCAAAGCTCGCGGACCGCCTCGCCGCCCAGCGCCATTAGATGCGGGTCGGCTTCGCGGTCCATCGCGGCCCCGTGGGAGAGGCCCGAAAGGAGCGGCGCGCCCGTCTCCCCCACCCGCCAGTAGGAGAAAAGCCGGTCGTGGACCGCAACCACCCGAAGGCTCCGGCCGCCGCAGGGCACGAAGCGCTGGAGCACGAAACCCCGGTTTTCGGCGGTTTCGGCGGCCCGGGCCCGCGTGAGCGCCGCTTCGAGGCCGGCCCGGTCCCGCAACAGGCGGACCCCCTCCCCTTCCCCGCCCCAGTCGGGCTTGAAGACGAGTGGGTAGGGAAAATTCAACAAATCAGATTCGTTAAGCTCGGCGACGCTCGCAAACGCCCACGTCTCGGGGCTTGCCGCGCCGAAGGCCGCGAACATGGCCGCCTGGCCCGTCTTTCCGGGATAGCGGAAGCGGGCCTCGTAGTCCGGAAACACGCGCGGGCAGTTTTCCCGGGCCATGCGGTACAGGGTCTCCCGGCAGCCCTGGGGCAGGATCACGGCCGAGGCCCGTTGGATGGCGGAAAGCTCCTCCGGCCCGGGGTTCCGGCCCGCGCAGATCAGGTTTTCGTCCCCTACGATCACCGGGTGAAACGAAAGTATCATGCAAGGGGCTCGTAACCCAGGCGCCGCAGGGCCTTGGGGTCGGTGGTCCAGTTCTTTTCGACGCGGACGAAAAGCTCCAGGAAGACGCGTGCGCCCAGCATCCGTTCCAGGTCCTTGCGGGCCTGGGTGCCGATCTTTTTCAGCATGGCGCCCGCTTTCCCGATGATGATGCCCTTCTGGGAGTCCTTTTCCACGTGGATGACGGCGCTGACGCGCACGGGGCGGCCCGCCTTTTCCGGCTCCTCGAAGCTCTCCACGGTGACGGCCACGGCGTAGGGCACCTCCTGCTCGATCAGCCGGAAAACCTTCTCCCGCACAAGCTCCGCGGCCAGGAAGCGCTCGGTCATGTCCGTGAGCGCGTCCTCGGGAAAGTAAGGCGGGCCTTCGGGCAGAAGCTCCTCCATGCGGTTTAGGAGCGCGTCCACCTGAAGCCCGGTGCGGGCCGACACCGGCACCAGGGCGTGGAAGTCGTGGGCCTTGGACCAGGAGTCCAGGATGGGTAGAAGCGCCTCCTTTTCCACGATGTCGATCTTGTTCACCGCCAGCACAACCGGCTTCACGCGGCTTTTGAGCTTTTCCACCACCAGCGCCTCGCTCTCGGGCGAGGGCTTTGACGCGTCCACCACGAACAAGATCAGGTCCACGTCGGCAAGGGTCGCGTCCGCCACCTCCACCATGTAGCGATTGAGCGATCCCTTGGCCGGGTGGATGCCGGGGGTGTCCAGCATCACCATCTGGGAGCCGGGGCGGTGCACCACGCCCTGGACGCGGTTCCGGGTGGTCTGGGGTTTATGGGAGGTTATGGAAACCTTCTCGCCCAGCATCTTGTTCAAAAGCGTTGATTTTCCCACGTTGGGCGCGCCCACGATGGCGGCGAACCCGGATCGGAAAGGCATGGAATCACTGCTCCTTTGCGCAGAGTATTGACGGACTTGTAGCAAGTCCGTCAAACGGACCGGCGCGTTTTTTTTGCGCCGGCCGTGGGTGGGGGTGGAACCATCCGGATTCATTCCGGATGGCGGGGGAGGGGAAACCCTCCCCCGTCTCGTAAAAAGTCGATTTCAGACTTTTTGCGAGATCATCAACGAAAGGATCCTGTCCCACAGGATGTCCCGGCCCTGGCCCGTTTTTGCGGAAAAAAGCACCACCGACTCCCGCTCCGCGCCAAGGACCGCGGCGGCCCTGCGGCGGGAGGCCTCGGCCTCGTTTTTCGACAGCTTGTCGGCCTTGGTGACCACCACCACGGCCGGAATCCCAAGGGAAGCGAGGAGCGCCAGGAGGCCCTCCTCCTCCGCCTCCAGCCTGCGCCGCGCGTCCATCAAAAGGACCACCCCGCAAAGGGTGCTCCTTCTTTCGAGATAGCTTCCCACCATCGGCCGCCAGTTGGCCCTAACGGCCTTGGAGACGTGGGCGTAGCCGAAGCCGGGAAGGTCCACGAAAACCAGCTCGCCGTTTACGCGGAAAAAATTGATCTCCTGGGTCCGGCCCGGCGTGCAGCTCGTCTTCACCAGCTTCCTCCGGTTCACCAGGCAGTTGATGAGCGAGGATTTGCCCACGTTGCTCCGCCCCGCGAAGGCCACCTCGGGCGGCCCCTCGGGGGGATAGTGCTCCGGCCTGACGGCCCCGCCCACGAACTCGGCGGATTTTATGACGATTCCCATTTAAATAAAAGAGAAAGGATTGCGGGGGGAAGTGGCGGGGATAACCCTTTTTTTTACAAAAAAGGGTTATACCCCCCCCC
>JAKAGN010000375.1 GCA_021815525.1 Deltaproteobacteria bacterium | reverse complement strand
GCGCGCCAGAGGCTTGTGCAGGATCCCACCGAGGGGTTTTGCAGGATGTTGTGAACATCGTCGAAAAAAAAAGGAAGCTGGAACGCGTCGGCGTAGGAAAGGAAGGCCGCGGCCAGGATGAGCCAGGGGGCCGCCCCGGAAAGACGCCGGACCGGAGCGGGGGAATCGGGGAATAATGGCCGGGCGGATTGGTTCATGTCGAAGGGTGGCCGGACGCGCGCGGGACACGCGGAGGGCGGCTTGCGAATGGAGCCGGGAAGCCGGCTGCCCGATACCTCACAGCTCGCCGATTTCCATGTTGCGGCTAAGGTCCGCGGCTTCGAGGATTTCGGGATTCAAGGTGCCGTAAACGAGGGGATCGACGATTCCGGTCACGGGCTCCACCGGAGCCTCGGCGCCGGCGGCGGCCTCGCCCTCCTCCTCCCGAAGCGCCGGGATGACCCGGTCCAGGGCCTCCTCCTGGCGGATCTTGATCTTCTTGGCGGTGGCCTTGTTTAAGATGTCGTTGCAGTATGCGCAGCGGGCGGGGGCGGTTTCGCTCTCGTAAGCCTTGGGGTCCGCGTCGTTGCGGGACCCGCACTCCTCACAGAATACGATCATTGAACGCTCGGTTTTCCCTGGGCCCGGCCGCTAGGGCCTCAATTCCCGCCGTCGGCGGAGCCCGGCTCCTCTTCCATGGAAAGACCCAGCTCCGAGGCGAGGTCCTCCTCCATGGCAAGCTCGCCCGCGCCCGGAAGCTCCCGGGCGGGTTCTCCCGCCTCGATGGGCGCGGCGTCCAGGATGTCCTCGCCAGAGGCCGGGGCGGCTTCCAGGACGATGGCCCCGTCGTCCTCCATGATTTCGGCGGAAGGCCGCGGATCGGCGCCCCGCGGGCCGGCAAGAACGGCAAGCAGGCGCTCGACGCCCTCGCGGGTGGCCCGGATCTCGTCCCTTATGGCGGAAAGCTCGGAGGCCAGGTGGACCTTCAATGCCGCCACGATCTCTTCCTTGATGGCGGCCAGGTTCACGGCCCCCGCTGGAACCGCCACGGGCTGGGCCGTAACCACCATCTCCTCCTCGGCGGCGGGACGGGCCTCGATGACCTCCTCGGCCTCCACCACCGGGGCGGCCGCGGCCGCCGCCCTGGGCTTGGCCGGGCGGGTTGCCGCGATCTGCTTCTTGATGCGGTTGAACTTCTCCACCAGGGAAAGGGCCGAGCGCTTGCGGCGGGCCTCCTCTATCTCGGGATGGGCCAGGCTCTGCTCCAGGCTCTCGTAAACCTCCCGGAGAAGCGTAACCGAATCGGGATGGGCCTCGGCCTTCTTGACCCGAACGTATTTTCCCAGAAGCTCGAGGAGGCTCAAGTAAGTGGAAGCCACGGCGTCGGCCTTCAGGCTATCCTTCAGGCGCTTGGCCTCAGCCTCCATCTTTTCCATGGTGGAGTCGGTGATTTCCCAGTCAAGGGAGAGCACCAGGACCTTCAGGTCGTTCAGGCCCAGCTCGTCGGCCGCGACGGCGGGGGCGGCCGGGGCCGAGGCGGCTTCCAGCGTTAGGACGTCGTCGTCGTCGGGAGGGGCGGCCTTGACGGGCGCGGCCGCAGGGACGGGGTCGGGCGCGGGGGTTCCCCAGTCATCGTCGGAGAAGAAGGCGTCCAGGCGGTTGTCCACTTCTTCGGAGACGCGCTTTTTGTCTTTTTCCTCGGTCAAGGGCCCGACCTCCTCCTGGAGTTCTTGCTGACGGGACGATTAAAAACGCAATCCGCCGCGTTGCCGCTCATCGCTTTTCATCGGCCCGTCCAACTCGGATTTTCAAGGGGCTGCCAGCCTGTTCAAAAAAACCCGAGACGCTTTGAACGATTGATAGGCGCCCGGCCTCGCCGGCCACGCCGGGAAGACGCGCCCTACTTGAGCTCCTTGTGCAGGGAGGCCACCGTGAGCGAAATAATTTTCTTCAAGGTTTCCACCACGTTTTCCCCGGTCGCGGCGCTGGCGCCGAAGCTGGGGGCCTTGAGGCGGCTGTTCAGATCCTTTTCCATCCGTTCCATGGTCAAGAGACTGACGCCCTGCTGGGCCAAATCGCGTTTATTGTACTGCATCACGAGCGGAATGCGGAAGATGCTCTTGTTGTAGGCCGCAAGATTTTCCTGGAGGTTTTTGAGGGAGAGGAAATTGTGCTCGCGCCGGAGAGCCATGGAGTCGGCGACGAAAACCACGCCGTCCACGCCCTGGAGGACAAGGCGCCTGGTGGCGTTGTACTTGACCTGGCCGGGCACGGTGTAAAGGTTCACCTTCACGTCGTAGCCCTTGATCTTCCCGATGTCGAACGGGAAAAAGTCAAAGTAAAGGGTTCGGTCCCCGTGGGTCTTGATGCTCACCATCTCGGATTTGATCCTCTCCTTGAACTTGGAGTAGATCAGCTCGAGGTTGGTGGTCTTCCCTCCGCGCCCGGGTCCGTAATAGACGATTTTGACCTGAACCTCTTTTTTCTTGAGATTGATGAAAGCCAAGGCACATCCCTCACTCAAGCGAAATTTTCGCTGCGTCCTGCCGGGCGTCGCGCCCGGGGCCCCGCCGCCGCGACCGACCGGAAGGTTCGTCCCCTCCCGGCTCCGGCCATCCTACGCCTCGCTGGCGTCGGAGTCGAAGAGGTTCTGAAGCATCATGGTCTTGTAGAGAAGGGATTCCTTGATCTTCTTGGTGACCTCCTCCACCCGGAGCCGGAGAAAGCCCAGAGAGACCTCGTTGCCGAAGATGGTGATGAGGAGAAAGTCATCCTCCACCTTGGCGAAGTGTATGCTCTCGTTCTTGCCCTTGTGGAAGAGGAGGGTGAAGTTGTCCTCCCCCACCATCTGGGCCATGGCGTTCACCGCGCCGAAGTTGCCGGCCGCCAGCGCCGCGAGCGAATACAAGTCGAGGTTGCACTTGCCGTTGTCGCATCGCGCGATGACGTTTCCCGCCATGTCGATGAGGATGGCGCAACTCACCCCAATGGCGACGAGGTCGTTCTGCAGGATGCTTTCAACCCTGTCAAGTTCCTTTTGTCCAAACCCGTATTCCATTCAACTGGTTCCTTCTGGCGACGTTTTCGTTGTTGGGGGAAGCCTCGCCCTGCACGGCCACGGATCTTGCCCGCATAAAAAAGGACCGAAGTCGGGAAACGCCCATCAGCCGCAAGGCCAGCGTTTCGAGACCCGGACGTTTTCCGGAAAGCCCCGGCAAGCTGCGCTCGGTAAGCCGGCAGGCGCGCCGGCCGTTCAACCGCGCCCCTTGCCTTCCCGCCGCAAGGGAGAAAAGAACGCAGGGCGCATCCGACCCCAAAAAAATCGCTTATCCACGGGCTCAAAAGGGATCGGCGGGGCGGGGACGGCGGAAAACCACAGCCGAGCGTCCACCCTACCGTCGTCCTTTTATAACACCTTTCCCAAAAAATACAACAGGATTTATTACTCCCCCGGAAAAAACCGGGCCGTAAAAAGCCGCCTCCTCCTTTTCCTGCCACATGCACCCACGCCGTGTCAAACGTCCTTTTCGCCGGAATCGTCCTCCGGGGCGGCGCGGCCCCAGCCCTCGTCGAAAAGCACGGAACGGACCCGCCAGAAAAGGGCCGGAATCAGATCCGCGGCCGGAACGCCGGCGGCCGGGTTCTCCGCGGCGCGCCGGAGAAGCGCGATCCGCGTCTTGTAGTCGAGAAGCCTCGAAAGGAAGGC
>JAKAGN010000374.1 GCA_021815525.1 Deltaproteobacteria bacterium | reverse complement strand
TTCTTGGGGCCCGGGCAGAGCCGCCGTCAGGCTGCCTTCCCACGCCCATGACCCTGGCCGTCATCGGCGTCAAGAACGAGATCAAGGACCCCAACTGGGAAAACCAGCTGATCGGCTCGGGCATCTCCCATCTCGTGCTCCAGGCCCTCTACGACACCGGCCGTTACGTCCCCATCGAGGACAACCCCGAGATCGTGGCGGAGGTGGACCGTCTGATCGGCCTCCAGTGGGCGGGCGCGGCTCCCCGGTACGGAGAGGCCGACGCCGCGCGCATAGCCGCCGACCTCAAGACCGAGGCCGTGGCCTGGGCGCGCGCCATTTCTTTTTCCACAAGCCGTCGCCGCAGCTCCTTCGGGGGTCTTGTCGGCGGCGCCCGCACCACCGTCACCGTGGAGGTGGAAATATTCGTGAAGGAAAAGGACCGGCCCGTCATCTCGGCCCGGGGCAAGGGAAAAGCCTCCACCGATTCCCTGGGCGTTTTTTTCCAGATAAGGAAGGACAAGGTCTACTTCGACCAGACCACCGTGGGCAAGGCCACCCAGGAAGCCGTTACCGCCGCGGTCAAGGAGCTAAAGTTCCCATGAAAAACAAGTGCTTGATGACGGCGCTCGTCTTATGCTCGCTTCTTGCCGCCGCCTGCGCCTCGGTGAGCGCCGTGGATGAAAAGCCCGCCCCGGCGGGCTCCGCGCCCGTCGTCTATCCCGATTACGCGGGCGAGAAGACGCCCCTGGCCGTCCTTCCCATGGGCCTTTCGCAGCAGGCCGCCAAGCGCTACCCGCACCTCATGGAAAGCTCCGTGGGCATGGGCGTCCACAACATGCTGACCGACGCCCTTTACCGCACCAAGCGCTTCCGCTTCGTGGAGCAGGACGAGAACGTAGTGAAGGAGGTCTTCCGCAAGCAGTGGCTGGCGGCCTCCGGCGCGGTGGACCAGTCGAGCGCCGTGGAGCTGGGGAAGGTCCTGGGAGCCAAGAAGGTGATCTACGGCGAGGTATACGACTACTCGGAAGGAAAAAGCGAAACCATAACCGGCGTCCGGAAATCCGTTACGCCCCGGGTCCGCGTGGGCATCCAGGTGCGCCTCGTGGACGTGGAAACCCTGGAATACGTGCCGGCCTCCGGCACGGCCTACGGCGCGGACTGGGGGGAAGCCGCCCAGAAGGCCGTGGAAACGGCCGTGGAAAAGCTCATATGCCAGCTACCCAACTGATACGGGAGGAAAGATGAAGAAGATCAACATTGCGGCTCTTTTTGTTCTTCTGGCGCTTGTTTTGCTAGCGGTACCGGCCATGGCGGCCGAAACCGTCAATCCCTATCCGGGCATTGAAAACTTCGTCAACACCTATCCCAAACCTCCGTCAATGAGTTGGCCGCAGTTCATGTTCGATCAATGGGACGCCGACCAGTTCAAGGCCGAGTTCTCGCAGCTTTACGGCCAGTACTTCACCCACCAGCAGCTGGACGAGTTCTACTCGCTCCTGTCCACCCAGGGCTCCGATGCGGCGCTGGCCTATGCCAAGACCATCTTCATGCCCACTTCGCCCGCCATGTCGGAACCCGACTCGGCGCCCCAGCGCGTGGCCGACACCATGCTGCAGAACGTGGTCCTGCCCTCGGCCCTCACCCGCCAGCAGAAGCGCGCGATGCTTAAAACCCGGGGCACCGCCCGCTTCGTGGGAGGCGACCTCCGTTACGAGATGGTGGACACCGGCACGAACCGCGACGGCAAGATCCCCGGCATCACCGCGGGCCTGGCATGGGACAAGGACCAGTTCTCCTACGGGTTCATGATCCCCTACGATCACCTGGACATGGACGGCTGGAACGCCGAGCGCTTCGGCGCCATCGCCTTCGGACGCTACAACCAGAACCCGGCCCAGGACCTGACCGCCGGGTTCACCGCCAGCGCCCACTACATGTACCTGGACCCCGACAACTTCGACGCCGTCAACTACTACGGCTTCGGGCTCGCCGCCTCCATCAACTACGACAGGGACTGGATCGCACCGGGGCTGGCCTTCATCTACCAGTACACCAAGGATGACACGGACCGCGCCGACGACGTCCAGCAGCTGGTGAAAGTGGCGCTGAGCTGCGGATTCCGGGTCAAGGACAACGCCGTCTTCAACCTCTACTACACATACAACAAAGACATGTCCTCCGATCTCACCCCGGGCACGGACACGGTCTTCTCCGATCTGGGCTTCGAGGTGGGCTACTCGGTTTCGGACGCCTTCGGGCTTTCCTTCGGCTACAGGAAGGTCCTGGGCCTCGACAACTACGACTCCGACACCATCTATATCGGAAGCCTCTATCAGTGGTGATTCCGGCGGCCGCGCGGGGGCTTTTGACGGCCTCCGCGCGGTCTGGCCGCAAGGAGAGGTCCATGCGCCTTCCATCCCGCTTTTTCCGGGCCGCCGTCCTCCTCGTGATGCTGCTCCTTCCCGCCGCCGCCCTTGCCGATGATTCGCCTCCGCCCCCCGACACCACCGTCACGGCCAGGGGAACGGGCGCCGACAGCCGCGCCGCGCTCCTGGACGCCAAGCGCGCGGCCGTGGAGGCCGGCGCCGGCGTCCTCATCCAGTCCGAGACCGAGGTCAGGAACTTCACCGTGGAGCGCGACAAGATACTCTCCCGCACAATGGGCGCGATACGGAGCTTCACCGTTGTCTCGGAAAAGAAAACGGATGACGGCGTAACCGAGGTCACCATCTCGGCCGTCGTGTCCCTGGCGGACATCAACCGCGAGATGGCCGCCCTTAGGATACTCTTCGAGACCATGGAAAAGCCGCGCGTCATGGTGCTGGTGGAGGAGAACATCGGGGGCGGCCGTTCCGCCGTCTTCCAGACCGAGTTCGTGAAAAAGCTACTGGAATACGGCTTCAACATGGTGGACACCGCCACCGTGGCGGCCCTCATGGACCGCGGCGACGCAATGGTCCGCCGGGCGCTCGCCGGAGACCTCGCCTCGGCCGTCATGGTGGGCACCCAAAACGGCGCGGAGGTCATCATCATCGGAAAGGTCACCGCCTCCCGCGGGCCCGAGGTCTACGGCATGACCTCCGGCCAGGCGGACGTCACCCTCTCCGCCATTTCATGCTCCACCGGCCAGGTCCTGGCCTCGGGCACGGCCCACGGCGCCGCGGTCCACGTCAACCTTGACGCCGCCCTTGCCGACGCCGTCAAAAAGGCCGCGGCCCGCATCATGGAACTCAAGAAGGAAGGCAAGTACTTCACCTCCTTCTTCGACACCCTCGTGGCCGCGTGGCAGAACATGGCCAACAACGGACAGGCCATCGCAGTAACCGTGGAGAACGTCCGGGATTTCAAGACCGCGAGCGCCGTCAAGTCGGCCCTCGAAAACGCCGGCCCCGACGTGGTCTCCGTGGTCCAGCGGAGCTACCAGAAACCCCGCGCCTCCTTCGAGGTGACCTGGAAGGGCCCGGCCGATTACCTGGCCCAAAGCCTCGACGGCAAGGAGCTGCCCGGACTCGGGACCCTCAAGGTCTCAGCCCTGACCGCGGGCGCCATAACCCTCGAGGTCTCAGCCCCCGACCCCTGCCCGCCGCAGCCTCCCCCCGCGCCAGCGCCGGCGCCGGCACAATAAAAAAGGGAAAGAATTTGCGGGGGGAGGGAGAGGGGAAAACCTTTTCTCGCGCAAAGGTTTTCCCCTTCCCCTCCCCCCGCCC
>JAKAGN010000373.1 GCA_021815525.1 Deltaproteobacteria bacterium | reverse complement strand
CGTAACCAGGCCCTCCCTAACCGGGCCGAAGACGCCCGAGGCGTCGGCCGCGGCCACGGAGAACTCGAAGGAGCCCGCCCTTTCGATGCGCTTCTCGAGGCTCCAGCGCCTGCCCGAACCCGACATGGCCGTCTTTTCGGTGCCGATCCTTATGGTGACCCTGGCCGCGGGCTCCCGGGTCTCCACCGAAAACCTGTAGACCCCGCCCACGGGCCCCTTGTTGGGGGAGACCGACGCGGAGACCACCCGGATACCCTTGGGCTCCTCGGGCGGGGACGGCTGGGCCGCAGCGGCCGGGGCCGGAGCGGCGGGCTGCGGAACCGCCGAGCGCAACAGCACGAACTGCCCCTCGGCGTCCGGCGAGGCCTTGAAACGCCCCCTCATGAGGGGAGGGCCGGCAAGGCCGGCCGTGGGAAGAAAGGGGGAAAACAGGAGGCTTTCGGCGTCCGCCGTCTCCATGTCGTTATCGGAAAGGGCTTTCACCACCCGGAAGGCGAAGGAGCCCATGCCGTCCGTGGATTCGTCCCCCGCCCTGTACGGCGCGCCCGAGAAGATCAGCTCCCGGCTCTTCCTTCGGGAGCGGTCCAGCACCCTTTCGGCGTAGCGGAGGTCGTTCACGGAAAGGGGGTTGGGCTTCTGCACCGTGAGTTCGGGTTTCACGGGGCTGTCGCACAAAAGGAGCAGGGACAGGGCCGCAAGGCGCGGCGAGGCGAAGTAATCCCGCGTGAGCGTCGAGAAGGAGAGCCAGCCTTCCCGGGACTCGCTCCGGCCGTCCCGGGGAATCCAATAGATGTCGCCGGTGTTGTCGGCTCCGCTGCGGCCCGAAAAAAACACAAGGAGGCTGTCGTCCTTGCCGCAGGCCTTCACCGCGCGGTCCAGGGCCGCAAGGATGTCGGCGCCGGGGGCGTCCGTAAGGAGATCGACGTTCTCCTTCGCGTAGCCGTAGGATTCGGTGAGGACCCGGGCCAGGGCCTGGGCCTCCCTGGGAGGTCCGGAAAGGGCGGGCCAGAACTCGTAGGCTCCGACGCCTATGATCACCGCGCGCCTCTCTCCCGCCCCGGCAAGGGCCGGAAGGAAAAGCAACGCGAGAAAAACGATCGCACAAGCGGCGCGGCTTACATCACGAAGGCGCATGGAAAGCAGGTCCGCGGAATTGGAAGGAATGGTCATGCCGACTGTTGAATAAATGTATAGGGTTACGAAGGGCCTGTCAAGCGCCGGGGCGCTCTTGCGGTAAGCATTCAGTCCCGCGGGGGCATGGACCCTTTCCAAAAGGCGGAAACGCTTCCGGCGACCGGAGCGCGCGCCTGCAGAGGGCAAGGCTCTTCGTCCCCGGCCGGATGCTTGCGGCCCCCGATAAAAATTCCTACCTTTTTACGGCGCATTATGCTAACAGAAATAATTTGTGGATCAACCGGCTTTTTCTTCAATTGAACTCAGCGAGGCACCATTTGGCGGCGGGAACAAACGCCGGCCTTCGCGTCTTTCGACCAGCATCTCCGCAATCCGGTGGCCGACCGAATGAAACCAGGGAACGAAATCGATAACAGGCCGGAAAACAGAAGCTGGCACCTCCTCCTCATTGCAATCGCAATCATTCTCTATCTCACCCTCGATCTTTTGAGCATATCCTACACGTCCATCATAAACGACGAAGCGGTCACAACCCTTTCCGAGGGCTTCTACAAGTACAGCGTGTCCGTGGCGATCCTGGTCCTTCTGTTCTGCGCCTACGTCATCGTGACCCAAAGGCATATCAGGCGCGTGCTGGCCGCCATGGCCCGGGAAAGAAGGGAGAGCGAGAAGCTCTCCCGGGACGTTGAAATATTGAGTTCTCTTTTGGAGGTCTCCTCCTCCATCAACTCCCAGCAGCAGCTCTCGGACATCCTGGACATAATCACGCGGGAAATGCTGGCCTGCTTCCACGCGGACCGCAGCTCCATCATGCTCTTGGACGAGGCCGGCCAGATACTCACCACCGAGTCCTGCTACGGCCTTGGCTCCGAGTACGCCAAGAACGCCAGGATCTCCATGGGAAAGGGCATCTCCGGCTGGGTGGCCCAGAACGGCCAGCCGCTGCTTTTAAACGGCCAGATGGACTCATCCCGCTTCCCGGGGCTCACCCAGAAGAACGCGCCCATCAGTTCCTCCCTGTGCGTGCCCTTGAAGCTTGCCGATAAAAGCATCGGGGTCTTGAACGTGAACCTCATGAACCCAGGCCGCAAGTTCGAGGAGAGCGACCTCAAGGTCATCACCATATTCGCCAACAACGCGGCTGTGGCCATACACAACTCACTGCTTTTGAAGGAAAAAAGCCGGCGCATCCAACTCCAGACCATGCTGGGCCAGCTTCACTCGCCCCTGGTGGTCCAGAAGCTCATGGAAAAGGCCGGCGACGGGGGCTCCCCCAACATCATGCGGGAGAAGGTGGAGCTGACGGTGCTCTTTTCCGACATCCGGGGCTTTTCCGCCATGCTCTCCTCGGCCGCGCCCGAGCTTATCATGGGTTTTCTGGACGAGTTCTACAGCGTGATGAACAAGGCCGTGTTCGAAAACGAGGGCAGCATCGACAAGTTCATCGGCGACGAGGTGATGGCCTTCTTCGGGGCGCCTTTCCCGCTTCCCAACGCGGCCAAGAACGGCGTCACCACGGCCCTCGAGATGATGGCCTACTTCGAGAAGCTAAAGGAGAAGTTCACCCGCCGCTCGCCGGTTTTCGGGGGGCTGGGCCTCGGCATAGGCATAAACACGGGCGAGGTGGTGGCCGGCAACGTGGGCTCGGCCTCCCGCTACGAGTACACGGTCATAGGGACCGCCGTGAACCTGGCCCGAAGGCTTTGCGCCCACGCCGAGCCCGGGCAGATACTCACCACCCGCCAGACCCTCGAAAAGGTGGAAAGCGAGGTCAGCTCGCTTAGGATGGAAGATGTCCAGTTCAAGGGCGTGCCCGAGATAGTGACCGTTTACCGGATCGACGGGGCCTCCTTTTCGTGAGCGTGCGTGACGGGCATTGACAGCGCAGCCTTATTTTGAATAGTGTTCAAAGATGCTGTTCCACAGGTGCGGCAAGCCGCGGAGCCGGGCGGGGGGGGAAGCCTGGTTTCGAGCCTCCGGGCGTGGCGGACTTTCCGTGTCCCCATTGACTCCGGTTTCGTTTTCCTGGATTTTTATTTTCCCCGCTTCGGAAACTATGGATTTTGCCACGGTTTCATGCTATGAGAAACCGTTGGGAATGGAATGACGCCATGCCGCGGCGAAAAGCGGCGGTCGCTTCCCGGAGGCCGGAAGGCCCCTCCACGTCCCCGCGCCTTCGCCGGTCGGCGCGGAACATGCGGAACATCCTGAAAAGACAACGGGCGCGCTTGTAATGGATTTGAGAACCCGAATACAGACGCTTTTCAAGGAGGCGGAAATCTACCGGCAGCAGGGTCTCCTGGAAGAGGCCCGGGACAAGTACGTCGAGGTCACGGCCCTTCTCGAGCAGAACCCCAACATCAAGAACCGCGACCAGCTCCTAGACGCCATCCAGAAAAAGATCAAGGCCGTCGACAGGGAGGCCACCGAGTTGGAGGAGGCCCTGGGCCCCGAGCAGGTGGCCTCGCCCAACGCCAACGTCCAGGACCTCGTGAAGGGCTTCTTCTCGGCCGGCGGCGACGAGAAGGACAAGGCCGCCAACGCCTTCAAGGGGGCCA
>JAKAGN010000372.1 GCA_021815525.1 Deltaproteobacteria bacterium | reverse complement strand
ATCCATGAAGGGCTCGTTGACGGCAAGAGTAGCCGGCGCGAACTTGTCGCCGCACAGGCCCGGCAGGTGCTTCTTCTTCTGGGCCGCCGTTCCGCTCTCCACGATGGGGTTCATGAAGACCGACGGCAGGAGCGCGGCGGAGGCGAAGGCCATGTCGCCCGCGGCCAGCTCCTCCAGGATCAGCGCGTTCATGACGGGCGAGTAGGCCATGCCGTCGCCGCCGAACTCGCCGGGCACCGAGGCCGTGCAGGCCCCAAGCTCCCAGGTCTTCTGGAGGTGCTCCGCGGGAATCTCGCCGGACTCGTCCATGTCGTGGGCGTTTTGGGCCACGAAGTCGCGGACGATCTCGGCGAAGCTGTCCTTGACCATCTTCTGCTCTTTTGAGGGGGAAAAGCCGAACATGGGGTTTTCTCCTTGGGGAAGGTTCTCGAACACCGCTCCGGCCGCCGCTGGGTCTTGACACGCGGCCGGGCAATAATTAGACTGACATGTCAGTTCTTAACCCGGCCCGATTTACATGTCAACACCTTTCGAGGGCCTTCGACCGCGCGGGGACTTTGGGGGCTTAAAAAGGATGTTTCAGGCAAAACCCTGAATCTTCTTGCAATACAAAGGAATTCGTGTTATTTTAACGCGTTTTGTAAAAAATCGTCACCGCTTGACATGGGTATTCGCCAGGTACTTTTTACGGTTCATACCGCTTTCTCCCCCATGCAAAACGGAGTCGTCGTGGGCGCAGACCTGCCGGCGCGCAAAACAAGGCGTGGCGGATTCCTCCTCCCGTTGATCCTTGCGCTTTGCCTCCTTCCGCCTTCCGGCCTGGGGCGTCCGCTGACTCCGCGGATCCTCATCGTCAGCTCCTACCACAGCGGATACACGTGGTCCGACGCGGAAATCGAAGGGATCGTTGCCTCCCTGCGGGAAAAATACCCCGCCATAGCCCCCTACATAGAGCACCTGGACGCCAAGCGCTTTCCCTGGCCTGAAAACACGGCCAATATGGCGAGATACCTCGCCGGCAAGTACCAGGGCATGGGGCTCGACCTCGTGATGGTCTTGGACAACCCCGCCCTGAGCCTCGCCATGCAGAACCGCTCGGAGCTTTTTCCCGGGGTTCCCATCGTGTTCGCCGGGATCAACAATTTTTCCCCGGGGCTCCTGCACGGCCAAAAGGGCGTCACCGGCGTGGTGGAGGCCTTGGACATCCGTGGCACCATAGATCTCATGCTGAGGCTCCAACCGGACTGCCGGCAGATCCTCACGGTAAGCGACCGCACAGAGACCGGCATCGAGCTTTACCAGGAGGTGGAACGGCTGGCCGCGCGCTACAAGGGCCGGGCCTCCATACGGCAGCTTCCGCCCGCCACCTTCGCGGAGGCGGCCTCCGCCATGAAGGCGCTCCCTTCCGACGCCGCGGCCCTCATTCTCTCCTTCGCCACCGACGCCAACGGCTTGAGCCTGCCCCCGTCCATCTCGACGGGCACCATCACCAAAGGGTCCAAGGCGCCGGTTTACGCGGTTCACAAGACGCGCCTTGGCCACGGCATCGTGGGAGGGATACTGACGGACGGGGTCACCCACGGCCGGGAGGCCGGGGACATGGCCTTAAGAATTCTCGCGGGCGAAAGCCCCGGCGCCATTCCCGTTAAAACCACAAGCTCCGCCCGGCCCATGTTCGATTACAGGGAGCTTGTCCGCTTCGGAATACCCGAGTCCAGGCTCCCGCCGGACAGCGTCATCGTGAACCGTCCCGAGAACGTCTTCACGCTGCATCCCTACCTCGTGCTCGGAACCGTGAGCCTCGTGCTCCTACTTTCAGGCCTTTCGGCGAGCCTCTTCTACGCCGTCATCCGCCGCAACAGGGCCGAGGGGGAAGCCAGGCGGAGCGGGGAGTCATACCGGGCCCTGGTGGAGAACACGCCGGATTTGATCCTGCGCCTCGACAAAGACGGCCGCCACCTGTACGTGAGCCCCTCCATCAGCCTCTTTTTCCCGGTTACGGCCGACGTGGTGCAGGGAAAGACCTTCGCCGAGATCGAGATGCCGGAGGAGGCTCGGACCTACCACATGGAAAACCTCCGCCGGGTCTTCGAGACCGGCGAAAGCCTCGAGCTGGAGTTCAGCTACGAGTCCCCGGCCGGCCCCAAGATCGTCAACTGGCGCGTATTTCCCGAGCGCGGGGAGGACGGCTCCTTCGCCACAGTCTTGTCCATCTTCCGGGACATAACGGCCCACCGCCGGGTGGAGAAGGACTACGAAAGCCTTTTCCAATCCATGATCGCGGGCTTCGGCCTCCACGAGATGATCTGGGACGAAAGCGGCAATCCCGCCGATTACCGCTACCTGGCGGTGAACCCGGCCTTCGAGCGGCTGACGGGCCTTGCGAAGGAAGACGTACTCGGCAAAACCGCCCGCGAGATTCTTCCCGGCCTCGAATCCCACTGGTTTGAAATGTTCGGAAGGGTGACCCGGACCGGGCAGGCGGAAGCCTTCGAGCAACACAGCCGCGAGCTTTCACGCCACTACGCGGGTTACGCCTACAGCCCGCGGCCCGGCCAGTTCGCGGTGATCTTCGAGGACGTGACGGACAAGATGCTGGCCGAAGCCGAGAACAGAAAGCTTTCCGAGCAGCTTTCGGAGGTCCGGAAGATCGAGTCGGTTGGAAGGCTCGCTGGCGGCGTGGCCCACGACTTCAACAACCTTCTGACGGTCATCCTCGGTTACCTGGAACTCATCCTCAACGGCTCCACGCCCCTTGATCCCAACCTCGCGGAATCCCTGACCCAGGTCCGCCAGGCCGCGGAGCGGGCCAGGGACCTGACCCGCCAGCTTTTGGCCTTCGGGCGCAAGCAGACCCTCTCCTTCAGGCCCTTGAACGTGAACGATGTGATCGAAAGCTTCTCGGGAATGCTGGAGCGGCTGGTGGGCGAAGGGATCACCGTGAAGCTCGATCTAGCCCCGGAGCCCGGCCCTGTCCGGGCCGACCGGAGCCAGATAGAGCAGGTCCTGATGAACCTCGCCATGAACGCGAAGGACGCCATGCCACGGGGTGGAGAAGTCACCGTATCCACCCGCGAGATGGAAAGCAACGGAACGGACCCTGAAATTCCGGCCGGCCGCTACGTGGAGATCATCTTCGCGGACACCGGAAGCGGCATGGACGGAAAAACGCTGGAAAAAATCTTCGAGCCCTTCTTCACCACCAAGGAGGTGGGCCGGGGAAGCGGCATGGGCTTAGCCTCGGTGTACGGCACGGTAAAGCAGCACGGCGGGCACGTCAGCGTGGAAAGCGAGCCGGGCCGCGGCTCCGTCTTCCGCATACTGCTGCCCCTTGCCGGGGAAATCCACGTATGGCCCAGCGCGCCGACCCTGAAGCAACTCCCGCGGGGAAGGGAAACCGTCCTGGTGGTGGAGGACGAACCCGCGGTGCGGAACGTGGCCTGCCGCATCCTCCAAAGCCTGGGCTACCGGGTCCTCACCGCCGAAAACGCCGACGACGCCCTGGCGCTCACGCGGGAACGCCGCGAGCCCATCCAGCTGCTTCTGGCCGACGTCGTGATGCCGGGACGCGACGGAAGGGCCCTTGCCGAGGATTTCCGCGCCGCCCGGCCCCAAGGACGCGTGCTGTTCATGTCGGGCCACACCGACCGCGCCCCTTCGGAAGGCTCGGGCTTCCTCGCCAAGCCATTCTCA
>JAKAGN010000371.1 GCA_021815525.1 Deltaproteobacteria bacterium | reverse complement strand
TGGTCCAAAAATTTTCCATCCAAAATGTCAATGGCTGCCATCGAAAAATATTTTTGAGATAGCTTGTAGTCAGTCTGTGAATCGAGCTTTATTTCAAGTTGTTATAAAAGGTCTCCCCTCTCCCTCCCGCCGCGAATCCTATCTCTTAGAACATAAACGAGGATCATGACGGCGCACAGGAGCACGAACCAGCCGGGAAAGCGGGCCTCCAGGGTTTTGGGCCCCACGGGCGGGCGCACCAGGCCCGAAAGCGCGGTCTGCTCCGTGATGCCCGTTTTCGAGGCGATGCGGCCCGTGGCGTCCACGAAGGCCGAGACCCCGTAGCCCGTGGCCCGGATTCCCGCCACGCCGTACTGTGCGCAGTTTAGGGCCAGAAGCGAAAGCTGCTGGGCCGATTCGGAGCTGCCGCCGAACCAGGCGTCGTTGGCCAGGTTCACAAGAACGTCCGCGCCCGCGCGCGTAAGCCGCCGGACGTGGGCGGGGTCAGCCACCTCGAAACAGATGGCCGCCCCCAGGCTCGCCAGCACGCGGCCTGATGGGTCCGTCAACCGCAGGATTTCCAGGCTCGCACCGGCCGAGTACGGCTCATGCAAGCGCCCTCCCACGGAGAGGCCCCAGCGGGGGCTTTCGGCGAAGGGCAGGAGCCGGTTCTTGTCGTAGCGGCCCCGCACGCGGCCCGCCGGGTCCAGGAGATAGACTGAGTTGTGGGTGGCGATGCGCCCCGCAGCCTCGTCCCGCGAGGGCGCGCCGATAAGTATCCAGGCGTCCTTTTCCCGCGCAAGCTTCGCAAGGGCCGCGCGGCTTTCCGCGTCGTCCGCGAAAAAATACGTGAGGGCGGTCTCGGGCCACACCAGAAGCCGCGCGGCCCCGCCTTGGGGAAAGGCCGCCGACCGGCTCATATCGGTGTAACGCGCCAGGTGGACCTGGTTGAAGCGGCTGTCCCAGCGCTCCTCCTGGACTATGGCCGGGTGCGCCAGGACCGCGGCCACGCCCTGCCCGGCCGCCGGGACCGGAATTTTGGTCCCCACCCAGAAAATCACCGCGCAGGTGGCCGCGGCAAGAGCCAGGAGCCGCGCCGAAAGCCGCCGGGGCGCGCGGAGGGCCAGGGCCAAAAGGGCGGCCACCCGGACCGTCACGAAGGAGAGCCCGGCCGCGCCCATCACCGAGGCCAGGTGGAGTATCCCGGGCTCCACGGCGTAGATGGAGGCGAGATGCCCCCATAAGCCCTCGGGGCTTAGGAGGGTCCGCAGGAACTCCGCCAGCACGAAGCCCGCGGCCGCCGCGTTGCTGGCCCTCCGGGCGGAGGCGAAGTCCGCGACAGCTTGTTCTCCGGCCATGACCTTTTGCGCGTAGATGGCGTAGACCGCGAAAAAGAGGCCCGGAAGGAGCCCCGCGAAAACCAGGAGAAAGGCCGCGCTTGGGACTATTCCCACGTGAAAATGGCCGTGGAGGGCGGTCCAGAGAAAGGAGCAGAGGAAAAGGCTGAAGGATGCGTGAAAGGCGAGCCCGGCCGCGAAGGGACGGCGGGCGCGGTTAAGGAGAAGGAAAAAGACGGCGAAGGCCGCCATTGCGGCAGGATACAGCCCGTAGGGCGGAAAGGCCAGCCGCAGCAGGAGCCCCGCCGCCGCCATCCCCAGGAGGACCGCTGCGTTGCCACCCCTTTCCCCCAAAAACCGGATGCTCACCGTTTGATGCCTTTCCCCCTTGATTTCCCGGCCCGTAAGTGGCAATTCTTCATAAGCGGGCGGCGGGCCCCCGCGCAACCCTCGTCGAGGAAGGTCCCATGATACTTTCGAAACGTCCCAGTGGCAGAATACTAAAGGTCAAGACCGGGTACAATCCCAACTCCAGCTCCGTGGGAACAAATCTTGCGCCGCTCCTTTTCGGCGGGGCGTTTCTGGCCTTCTTCATCCCGGTGGTCTCGTTTCTGGTGTCGCGCAGGCTGCGCCGGATGCGGGACGCCGAAGACCGGGCGGCCGTAAAGCCCCTCCAGGAAGGTGAGTCCGGCGGCCCGGCGGAATAATGAATTTTTCTAAACGACAACAGCCTGTTGGAATTGGAAAAGGCACAATATGAAGCCCGAATAAAAACGATGAAATGCAAGGAAGGCCGGTAAACAAACGAGGGAGCGTACTTTTCGTACGAAACCGAAGCTCGCTTGCCGGCATGACACGGAAGTTCGCGTTTTTAGACGGGCGTAAGGAAAGGCAGTTTAAGATGGCGAAGCTCGCGGTCAACGTCGATCACGTGGCGACGATTCGGCAGGCGCGGGGGGGCGTGGAACCCGATCCGGCGGCCGCGGCCGTTATGGTGGAACTGGCTGGCGCGGACGGGGTCGTGGTGCACTTAAGGGAGGACCGCCGCCACATTCAGGACCGGGACGCAAGGCTCGTCCGGCAGCTCGTGAAAACCCGGATGATTCTCGAAATGGCCGCCACCGACGAGATGCTTGCGATCGCGGCCGAGATCAAGCCCCAGCAGGCGACGCTGGTCCCGGAGCGGCGGCAGGAGGTCACCACCGAGGGGGGGCTTAACGTCGCCGCCCATGAGAACTCGGTAAAAAAGGCCGTGGCGCGGCTTCACGAGGCGGGCATCGAAGCGTCCCTCTTTCTGGATCCCGAGCCCGGGGCCATGCGGCTTGCCCGCAAGGTGGGGGCCGACATCGTGGAGATCCACACCGGCGCCTTCTGCGACGCCGCGGACAAGGCGGCCCAAGCCCGCGAGCTTAAAAAGATATCCGAAGCGGTGCGAATAGCCCGCGAGGAGGGGCTTGTCGTCCACGCCGGGCACGGCATAGGCTACAAGACGATTCTCGATTTCGCTGGGATGGATGGCATCGCGGAGTTTTCCATCGGGCACTCCATAATATCACGGGCCGTTTTTTCCGGGCTCGACCGGGCCGTCCGGGAAATGTTGGAGCTGGCGCGCATGGTCTGACGGGAGGGGATAATGGAGCTCGCCACCGCCGCGGAAATGCGGGAGATGGACCGCAGGACCATCGAGGATTTCGGGATTCCCGGCCGAGTCCTCATGGAGACCGCCGCCCGGGGCGCCGTGTCGGTGCTCCTTAAGCTCTTTCCCGGGGCCGCCTCGCGGCGGATCGGGGTGATGGCCGGCAAGGGCAACAACGGCGGCGACGGCTTCGTCATGGCCCGCTGCCTCAAGCAGATGGGGGCGGAGGCCACGGTGTACCTGCTGGCGCGGGCGCAGGAGATTTCCGGCGACGCGGCCGCGAACCTGGCGCTTCTCCCCAAGATGGGCGTGCCGGTGACGGAAATCCCCGATTCCGATTCCTTCGGGCGGGCAAGACCCGGCATGGAGTGGTGCGATCTGTGGATCGACGCCATCCTTGGGACGGGCTTGAACTCCGAGGTCCGGGGGCTGTACCGCGACGCGATCCTCTTTCTGAACGAGGCGCGCGGCCCCGTCTTTTCCGTGGACGTCCCCTCCGGGCTTTTTTCCGACACCGGGGCCGCGCCCCTGTGCGTCAGGGCGGACGCCACGGCCACCTTCGGACTCCCCAAGATAGGCCAGTGGGTGTACCCGGGCGCTTCCTTCCGCGGCGTCTTGGAGGTGGTGGACATCGGCATCCCCCGCCACGTGGTGGAGGCCGTAAACCCACGGCATTTTCTCGCCGATGAAAGCTGGGCGCGGGGGATACTCAAACCCCGCAAGCCCACGGCCCACAAGGGC
>JAKAGN010000370.1 GCA_021815525.1 Deltaproteobacteria bacterium | reverse complement strand
ACCCCCGATATTCGGACGCCGCGCGTTTGCTGCGCAAACGCGCGACGCAAGCTATTGGAGGGCTCCGCACCCTTCCCCCCGACGCCCGCGCGCTGAAGCGGCCTTCCTACAATACCGGAGGGAAAGGAAGAGCGTTAAGGGGTCGTGCGAATTGCTAATGATGACGATAGGATAAGGACGTTAACAAGGGGGGCGTTCAGCGGCTTAACACTCGATTGAACGCTTCGCCATGCTTTGCGAGGACCGGGCGGCCGGATGCGAAGCCCTCGAAAAACGGCGCGGCGCATGGCTTTGCCATGCGCCGCGTTGCTGGCGGGGGGCCGGGCTGTCTGGGCTCTTGGTTGCCGGAGGGGATTGTATCTGCCCCCGGCAGGCTGGGTAAAAACGATGAGGCGCAAGGCGCGCGAGGCGCGCGCGAAGGGAGTGTGCTGTTCGCACATGACCGAGCGCAAGACCGAAGCGCAACACAGCGGATCGCGTTTTTACACAGCCCGCTACTTGATACAGACTTTGCGGACCTGAAGAAGATCCAGCTTTCCGGTGAAGATCTTTTCGATGCCGTCCTGCTTCAAGGTGGCCATGCCGTCGGAGATGGCTTGGCCGCGCAGGGTTTCCATGGGGGCCTTGAGCTGGATCTGCTTCTTCATGTCGTCGGTGCCCATGAGAAGCTCGTGGATGCCGCAGCGGCCACGGTAGCCGGTCTGGTTGCAGCGGTCGCAGCCCTTGGGCTGGTGGAGGGTCAGCTCCTTGGAGAAGGGGAAGTTGAGGCGCTGTCCGAAGATTTCGAGGTCGCCTTCGCCGTACTCGCGGATAAGCTCGTCGTACTGCTCGCGGGTGGGGTTGTAGGGCTCCTTGCACTCTCCGCAAAGGGTCCGGGCGAGGCGCTGGGCCAGGATGCAGAGGATGGCGTCCGCGAAGTTGAAGGGGTCCATGCCCATGTCGAGGAGACGGGTGATGGATTCCGGCGCGCTGTTGGTGTGGAGGGTGGAGAAGACCAGGTGGCCGGTGAGGGACGCCTCGATGCCGATGTGGGTGGTTTCCTTGTCGCGCATTTCGCCCACCATGATGACGTCCGGGTCGGCGCGGAGGAAGGCGCGCATGGCGGCGGCGAAGTCGAAGCCGATCTTGGGCTGGACCTGCACCTGCCTCAGGCCCGCCTGGGTGATTTCCACGGGGTCCTCGGCGGTCCATATCTTGGTCTCGGGCTTGTTGATGAAGCCCAAGGCCGAGTGAAGGGTGGTGGTTTTACCGGAGCCGGTGGGGCCGCACACGAAGATGATGCCGTAGGGCTTTTCCACGCAGGAGACGAAGCGCTTGTAGTTCGTCTCCGAAAAGCCCATCTTGTCGAGGGGTATGGGCTCGCCGGCCGCCAGGATACGCATCACCACGTCCTCCATGCCGCCGGTGGTGGGGATGGTGGCGACGCGGAGTTCGATGTCTTTGCCTCCATACTTCTTGAACTTGATCTTGCCGTCCTGGGGCTTGCGGCGCTCGGCGATGTCCAAGTCGCTCATGATTTTGAGGCGGCTCACGATGGCGTTGCGGTACTGGTAGGGGATCATCTGGTAGACCGTGCAGGCGCCGTCCACCCTTATCCGCACCTTGGTGTTCTGCTTGCCGGGAAAAGGCTCGATGTGAATATCCGACGCGTTCCGCGCGTAGGCGTCCAGAATGATCTTGTTGACGAGCTGAACGACGGCGGAGTCCTCCTCCCCCACCCGCTGCATCTCGTCGTCCATCTCGCTGTCCTCGGCCTGGAGCTGGCCAAGGATGTCGTCGATGGAGCCGAGTTCCTTCTCGTCGGTGGTGAAGAGCTTGATGAAGGCCAGTATCTCCTCCTGGAGGGACACGTGGAATTCCACGGTCTTTCCGGGATATATGGCCCGGATCATGTCCATCCTGGGGACGTCCGCCGGGTTGTCGATGGCGATGATGATCTTGCCGTCGTCCGTCTTGATGGGCACCCAGAGGTTGTTCTTCATGAAGGGGACCTTGACGCCCTGCAAAAGGTCGCCCGGGATGGGGGTGCGGTCGTTGAATAGCTCGTAGCCCACGTTGTAGAACTGGGAGAGGCTCGTCAAGACGTCCTTTTTCGCCACCTTGAAGTCGCGCACCAAAAGCGTCTCCACGGGCTCCTTGGCCCCGCGGGCGTCCGCCACGGCCTTTTCCAGCTCCTTGGAGGTGATTATGGAGTTATTGATGAGGTAGTCGAACTTGCTGGGACGAGCCTTCACCATCCGCCGCTGGTTGTAGAGGGCGATGCCCAGCGTCTTGGAAAGCTCCGCCACCGCCTGCTCGTCGGTGGTGGAAAAAGGCTTGTTGTCCTTCTTGTTGATGAGCTGGATGGCGCCCAGAAGGAAGGTTTTGAAGGTGATGGGATGCGCCAGGACCTGCTTGGTCTTGTAGCCCGTCTTCTTGTCCCAGCGGGCGTCGAAACGCAGCGCCGGGTCTATGGCGGTGAGTTCCCTTTCGTCGTTCACGTCCTTGACGTTCACCACCTTTTGCTTGGAGGCGGCGTAGCCGGCGATGGACATGTTGGCGATGGGGACCCTGATCTCCCCGATTTCGTTACCGGACTTGTAGCGGGAGACCAGCTCGCGCCGCACGCCGTCCACCACGTAGATGGTGACCCGGTCGACGTTGAAGATGACGCAGATGTCATTCTTCATGTCGATCAGGATCTCGTCCAGGTTGGTTGCCGCGTGAATTCGGTTACTTAGGTCCTGTAGCTTCAACCGGTACTCGGAAAGGGTCTTGAGGCTCGTGACCTCTCCCCCTCCCACCGGTCCCACCTTGGTGGGGGGCGGGGTGGTACCCGGCTGTCCCGGAGGGATGCTTGTTGCGGTCTCGGCTGTCATGAGCTGTCCCCGTGCCCGGCTGGGCGTCATGGGTTGTAAGGAGAGGGTTCCGCGCCGCACCGGAAAACCCGGCATTTCCGCTGCGCCTCATCCGCGTCACCGGGGCTGACCCGAAGCGCCGCGGTATTTTCAAAGGGAAAGGCCGATGGGCCGCCCCCGGGGAATCAGGCGTCCGTATCCTGTGGGGGCTCCGCCTCGCCGCCTTTTGCGATGCGGTACTGGGCCGCTATCTTCTTGATCCCTCCCCCCAGAAGGATCACGCCCATGAGGAAAAAGGAGATTTTCATGAAAAGGGCCGCCCCCGCGCTCTGAAACGCCGGAAGCTCCCGCAACCTTTCAAGGGCCGTGGGGATCCTCACGAAGACGCCGATCCCGGCCAACACCAGCAGGATTCCCCAGGCCAGCTGGCCTGAGGCAAGCACCCGCCTCATTCTTTCATCCATGACGATTCCCGGCGCATGACGGTAAAAATACATCCTTTTCCTGAGCTTAAACCTTCACTCTTTAACTATATACCGGCTCGTCGCGCCTGTCAATCGCCTCCGCCCCCACACCAAAAGCAAAGGCAAAGGCATGCCTCCGGCGGCCGAGGGAAGAGCAAAAGCGCCTCCGGCGGCCGGGGAGACTGCGTCCCCCCGGACCCCCGATAATGGCTCCGCGTTGCCGCGCAACTCGGAGCAAGGTTTATGAGGGCTTCGCATTCGATCAGTCAAAGATTGACGGGCGGAAAAGGGGCTGAAGGAGAGCTTCTCGCAAGCCGGGGGGCCGACAAATCGATGGGGGCGCGGAGCGCGCGGATGCGCGCGAAGCCATTGAAAAATTTTAGGAAGGGGTGAGGGAGG
>JAKAGN010000369.1:2202-3701 GCA_021815525.1 Deltaproteobacteria bacterium | reverse complement strand
GAGGGGGATGCCCCGGCGCGAAACGCGGGCGAGAATCGCGGCGTTTCCGGGCGCGGGCCGCAGCCTCAGGTAGGCGCCCGGCGAAAAGGGGCCCTCCCGCCCCGCGTCCCCGGCCTTGCGGCGCGCCAAGGCGAAGCGGCCGTCCCGGGAAAGCTCGAAGCGGCCCCGGTTGGCCGACATGAAGGCGCGGGCCGCGGGCTTTCCCGTGTCCAGGAGCCGCCACTCCGCCACGATGTAGCGGTCTATGGCCACCTTCACGGCGTAAGGAACGAAAAGGGACAGGAGCGTTCCCGCGATGCTGGCCGCAAGCGCCGCCGCCACCGCCTTGCGGTAGGGCCGTGCATAGGGAAGAAGCCTCGCCAGGAGCCCTAGGTTGTAGGGCTTCCCCAGCCGCCCTTCCTCGCTGTATCCGTACTCGCCGTACATTTTATCCCGAGGGTGATCGCTGGGCCTTGCTGCGCAAGGCCCAGCGGGTTTTCCAACGCAACGCAATCCGCCGGTCAAAGCCTGGAAGCGCCGGCAAACGCGATCCGCCCGAGCCACATCGACATGTAACAAAAAAAACGCGCCAAAGTAAGGGTTGCGATGAAAAGGCAAATCCCTTAGGATTCCGCCGGTCGCAGGCGCGCCCGCAACGAAAGGCAAGGAAAAGCTCTTGGACAGCATCCCCCCCGGCCCGAAGCCGCCACAAAGGCCCGTAACCTACCTCAGGGTCTCGGTCACGGACCGCTGCAACCTCTCCTGCTTCTACTGCCTGCCGGTGGCGGGCTTGAAGCGCATGGAGCACGCCGAGATACTCAGCTACGAGGAGATACTGCGGGTCATCCGCGTCGCCGCGGCCGCCGGCGTCACCAAGGTGCGCGTGACGGGCGGCGAGCCCCTGGTGCGCAAGGACGTCCTAAGCCTCGTCGAGCGGGCGGCTGCGGTGCCCGGCATCCGGGAGCTGTGCCTCACCACCAACGGCACGCGCCTTGCCGCCCTGGCGAAGCCCCTGAAGGACGCGGGCCTGACGCGCATCAACGTGAGCCTGGACAGCCTGAAACCCGGCTCCTTCCGGTCCATCACCGGCGCCGACTCCCTCCCGGCGGTGCTCGAAGGCCTGGACGCGGCGCGGGAGGCCGGGTTTTCCCCCATAAAGCTCAACACCGTGGTGATGGCGGGCATAAACGACGGCGAAATCGCCGACTTCGCCGCCCTCACCCTCACCGCCCCCTACTGGGTGCGCTTCATCGAGTTCATGCCCATAGGCGGCCCCTGGACCCGCGAGCGGGTGGTCGCCACCGCCGAAATGAAAAGGGCCATCGAGGAGCGCCTGGGGCCGCTTGCCCCAGCCCCGGCCGCCGGCGCGGACGCGGGCCCGGCCGAGATGTTCACCCTTCCCGGGGCCTTGGGCCGCGTGGGCTTCATAGGCGCGGTCTCGGGGCATTTCTGCGACTCCTGCAACAGGATGCGCCTCACCGCCGACGGCAGGCTCAAGCCCTGCCTCTTTTCCGACATCG
>JAKAGN010000369.1:0-2192 GCA_021815525.1 Deltaproteobacteria bacterium | reverse complement strand
TCGCGGAGATATACCGCCGCGCAATCGGGATCAAGCCCCGCAGGCGGCCGGAGTTCTTTTCCTGCAATAACAGGCCCATGCGCAGTATAGGAGGATAGCGGCCGAGAGGCGCGACCCTCCGCCGGTCTCATAGCCGCCCCGCCCCGTCTTTAAGCTCCGTAAACGAGGAAACCTCGACATTAAGGCGCGAAAAAAGCGCGGCGAGGTCCTTGGAGCGGGCCAGGTCCCGATCGTTTTCCCAGCGGTAGCCCCAGTGGCGGTACTTTTCGCGGGTGGCCTCGTCGTTCGAGCCCGGGTGAAGCACGATCTCCACGGCCGGGGCGCTTGAAAGGCGGCGGAGCGAAGCATCGAGCCGCCCGGCGCTCATGGCCCCGCCCGCGAAGAGAAAGCCCAGGGCCGGCACGCTGCGGATCGGTCCCGGGGAATAAAGGCGCAGGGCGAGGGCAGAGGCCGCGCGCACCATGCCGTACTGGATGAGCCTGCGCGCGCCGGCCGCCGGGGACCAGGGATCGTGGAACGCCGCCCGCACGAAGGGGATGCCGTAGCTCCGGCACAGCTTAAGGGCCAGCGGAAATATCCCGGGAAGAAGGTGCACGTGCTGGTGGCTGTCCAGGTGCGTTACGCGAAGGCCGGCGGCAAGCAGGCGCTCGACCTGCGCGCGCATCTCGGCGTAAAGCGCCGCCCGGTCGAGCCCGCCGGAAACAAGCGCGGCCGCCAGGGTTCCCCTTGATGGCAGCGCCTCCCCGGTGACGCGGCCCCGGAATATGGCGGAAACGCTGGTCGCGGGCCGCTCGTCACAGAGGATCAGGTGAAGGCCCGCCGAAAGCTCCGGCCGGCCTTTGGCGTAGCGGGCCGCGGAATCGAAGGCGCCGCCGGTGGCCGCCAGGCTCGCGCTCTTGAGAAGCCCGCCCTCGAAGGCCTCCATTATCCCCTGGTTCAGGCCCTCCGTGAGTCCGAAATCGTCGCCGTTCACGATTATTTTCAATACGTGGACAGTCCTTTCCTTCGGAGAAGCGCGATAATAAAGCCCAGGACGCAAAGACCCAGAACCGCCCACCAGAGGGGACGCAGGCGGCCGAGCAAGCCGCGCTCAGGGACCACCGTCAGGCGGCTTTCGGCCACCACCGTGTGATGGACGTAGTCCTCGTCGTACTCGGCCATGAAGGCGGCCGAGTAAGCCGCGCCCTCGAGGGCCGAGCGGTTTTCCACCGTAAAATCGAGCCCGCGCTGCTCGCCCGAATCCAGGAGAAACACGCGGTTGCGGTCCTTGCCCGTAAACTCCCTGGGCAGTATCAGCCGCACCCGGATGTCGCGGGCCCGGTCGCCGGGGTTTTCAACGGTGAGCCGGAGCTTCGCGCTTTTGGCTATCTCGGCGGGCGCGGTCTGGGTAACGAGATTCGTCCGTATGCCCGGCTTCGTGTCGAAGGCCGCAACGTGGAGGGCCGAGAAGGCGGCGCCGGTCTCGTCGGCGTAGTCGGTCAGAAGCACCGCCGGAAAGCTGCCCTTGGGCACCGGGTCCACCTTGCGGAAGTAGGAAATCTTCAAGGCCTTTCCCGGCGGAAGCCTGGTGACCGTTTCGCTTGCCAGGCGCTGGTCCAGGATGGACAAAAGCGTGCGCACGTCATGCGCCGCGCTGTCCCCCCGGTTTTCCAGGCGCACCGTCACCGTGATGTCCTTGGCTGTGGCCGAGATGGTCATGGAGGAGGAAAGGGAGATGCTCCCGGCCTGGCACGGCGCGCAAAAAAGGGAGAGCACACCCAGAACCGGAAGGAGTACTGCCGCGATACGCAAGGATTTCATTCCGTCATCACCGGGCCGAGAGATATTTTTCGAGGCTTTTTAAGTCCCCCACCGAGAAGATCGCGTGGGGGCCGTTTTCGGGGAGGATCTTTTTCGCAAGCCCCGACAGGACCGTCTTGGGCCCGGCCTCCACAAAGGCCGAAACGCCCGATTCCGCAAGGGCCCTCACGTCCTCCTCCCAGCGCACCGGGGAGACCATCTGGACGGCCATGTGGCGGGCGATCTCGGAGGGCTCGCCGCAAAGGGCCCCGGTCACGTTCAAGGCGAGCGGTATCCGCGGCTTTTGAAGGGAAAAGGCCGAAAGGAAATCGGCGAAGGCCTTCGCCGCCTCCTCCATGAAAGGCGAGTGCCAGGCGCCAGCCACGTTCAAGGGCAGCGCCCGGCCGCCCGCC
>JAKAGN010000368.1 GCA_021815525.1 Deltaproteobacteria bacterium | reverse complement strand
GCAGGAGGAGTTCCGAGCCCATTGCCCGGATCTCGGCAAGTTTGTCCTTGTGGCGGGGCTTCTTCCACCAGTCCACCTCCTCCAGGTAGCCGCCGCCGTACTCGGCGCGCTTTCCCTCGTGGGCCACGGGGTAAAGCTCCCAGCGCACGTGGAGCGGTAGGTCCAGGTACTTCTTGACGCGGAACGCCACGGCGCCGGCGAAGGCTGCGATGGCGAGATATGCGAAGACGTGCAGAAGCGCTGACATGGCGGGCTCTCCTCTTGTTTCAGGCTTTCAGGATGTTTCTGGTCATGGCCACGAGGTCCTCGGGGATGATGGGCTTGGCCATGAATCCCGCCGGTTTTCCGAAGGCCTTCATTTTTGAGAGGTAGGTTTCCATCTCCTCGCCCACGCCGGTCACCACGATGATGGGGATGGACTTTAGCGTCGGGTCGTCCTTGAGGGCCCGGTAGGTGCGCACGCCGCTCTGCTCGGGCATGGCCATGTCGAGGCTGATGAGGTCGGGTTTCTCGCTTTTGGCCTTTTCCAGGGCCTCCACCCCGTTTTGGGCGGTGACGGTGTCGTAGCCGCTGTCCTGGAACAGGGCCACGAGGTAGGCCAGGATGTCCAACTCGTCATCCACCACCAGGATTTTCTTTTTTTCGCTCATGAAAGACCTCTTGTGTTGGGTGTTGGCGGTTTCCCCGGCTGGCGGGGATTTTCTTCGGGTGCGGGCCGGAAGCCGCCCGGGCCCGGATCCTGATTCTCCTCAGCGTTCCGCCGGGGCCTTTCCCCCCTGGCGGGCGATTTCCTTTTCGGCCATGCGCCGTATCTTGTAGGCCGCGTCCCGAAGCGTGCCGTAGACCACGCCGGAGCCGGGGTCGTCGCGTTCCTGGTCGCCGTGGTCGGCGATCTCCAGCATCTGGTAGCAAAGGGAAATTACTTTTTTCAGGTTGGGGTCGGGCATGGGGCCTCCGCAAAATATGAGACACCATGCGTTAAAGCAAGTATCGTGCCGTTTCACCTGATAAATTTTAAATATTTTTATATCAATATGTTAAATAAAAATAGGCCGGGCTTGTCCGCACGATCCCCGAAAAAAAGTGTCTCAAGACACCGGAAATGATGAAACGAGCCCGATGTGGGCCGGATCAGGCGGCAGGCGGATCAGCAGGATGCGACCCCCTTGAAATGCACGGAATTCCAACCATTGAGACACTTACGAGACACGAGACAGCCCTTTCGGAGCGCCGGCTTTTCCCAGCCCGGATTTTTGGAACCCAAAGCCTTGAATCGGCCGGGGCCTTTCTGTATGATCGTGGCGGGCTCCCGCCGGACGACGGGGGAGCGGCGGCGTAAAAAGATAGAAGGAAAGCTAAGGAAGCACGCGACATGACATCCAACATGGGTAAGTACGCGGAGGAGCGGGTCTTCGGAATCGACCTGGGGACCACCTTCTCCTCCATCGCCTACGTGAACGATTTCGGCATACCCAAGATCGTGCGGAACCGGGAAGGGCACCACACCACCCCCTCCGTCATCTTCCTGGAAAGGGGCATGGCCTCCGTGGGGCATCCCGCGGTGGACGCAGCGCGCGACTTTCCCGAGAGCGTGGTGAGCTACATCAAGCGCTCGGTGAACGTCCCGGGCTTCCGATTCGAGCACGAGGGCATGAAATACACCGTGGAGGAGCTATCGAGCTTCATCTTAAGGAAGCTGGTGCAGGACGCCGAGGAGCAGGTGGGGTCGAGGATCAAGAACGTGGTCATCACCTGCCCCGCCTACTTCGGCGTGAACGAGCGCGAGAGCGTGCGGCTGGCGGGCGAGATCGCGGGGCTTGCGGTCAGGCAGATCATAAGCGAGCCCACGGCCGCGGCCATAGCCTACGGCGCGGCCGAGATGAGCGAGCCCAAGAAGATCGTGGTGTACGATCTGGGCGGCGGCACCTTCGACATAACCATGATCGACATCCGCCCCAAATCCATAAAGGTGATAGGAACGGGCGGGGACCCGAGGCTCGGGGGCAAGGACTGGAACGACCGCTTCATGCAGTACGTGGCCCAGGAGTTCTACAAGGCCACGGGCTACGACCCGGCGGAGCACGACATACTCTTAGACTACGCCACCCACTGGGAGATCCACCGCCAGTGCGAGGCCGCCAAGAAGTCCTTCACCACCGCCGTCAAGGCCGAGATAGCCTTCAGCTACCTCGACACCCCCTTCCGGCTGGAGGTCCTGCGGGACACCTTCAACGCCCTAACCAAGGACCTCGTGAACCGCACCTTAGCCATCACCAGCGGAATGCTGAAGGACGCCCGCAAGAAGGGCTACAGCAAGTTCGACGAGATAATCCTGGTGGGCGGCTCCTCCTACCTCTCCCAGGTGGCCCGCTCCATCAACGAGAAATTCGGCATAGCCCCCAAGCTCTACCACCCCGAGGAGGCCGTGGCGCGCGGGGCCGCCATCTTCGGCTGGAAGCTCTTCCTCCGCGACCGCCTGGTGGAGCGCATCTCCTCCAAGGTGAAGCTTGACGTGGACCTGGGCGAGTTCGCCGAGAACCTCGAGAAGGTGGCGCGTAAGGCCGCAACGAAGCTCCCCTCCCTGGACGACCTTTCCGAGGACCTGGTGCTCACCCTGGACGAGTCCTGGGACCCCTCCGAGAAGGCCGCCAAGCAGCGGGAATCCAAGAAGGTCCTGGAGGAGGAGCTGACGGACATCGACATCGACGTGCCCATGAAGGCCATAGAGGAGGCCGTGAGGGAGGTGGCCGACGACACCGGCTTCGCGCTGGCGGCCGTGCGGAACTCCATGATGGAGATCCAGGACGTGGTGTGCAAGAGCATGGGATTTTTGACCAAGTCCAAGGACCAGCACGAGACGGTGTTCATAGTCATCCCCAAGAACACCATAGTGCCGGCCAAGGGCGAGAAGGTCTTCTACACGGCGGTCCCCAACCAGAAGGGGATAACGCTCAGGCTCGTGGAAAGCGAGGAGGACGACGAGTGGGTGGCCGTGGAGCAGACAACCCAGGTGGGCCAGGCCTGGGTGGTGCTGCCCCCGGGGCTGCCGGCCCGCACGGCCTTGAAGATCACCTTCACCCTGAACAAGGAGGGGCGCCTGCGGATGACGGTGACGGAAAAGCACCAGGGCCGCAAGATCGACTTTTCCATCAAGACCACCTCGGTGATCGAGGGCGCGGAACTCGCCGAAGCCAAGTCCAGAAGGGACGTTTTCGTGGTTAACTGACTTGAAAGCAAAAGCGCCACAGGCTTCCGGGGGCCCAAAGCATGAAAATGGTCCGCCCCCGGACCCCCGATATTGCGGACGCTGCGCGTGCTGTGCACGCTCCGCGCGGTTTTTGGAGGGTTTCGCATCCCGCCGGTCAACGCGTTAAACGCGGAAGAGGGGCTTAATTGGACCCCGTGAAGCCCCAAGGTTTGTTCGTCGGGCGGCTATAGAGCGCGCCTTGAAACTGGGGGCTCAGGGCCGGGGCACGCGCCCGAAGCGGGCGGCGAGCCTTGCGTGGCGGTGGGTGAAGAGGAAGCTCACGATGCGGCGGGCGAAGGGCGCGAAGGCGCCGAGCCTAGGGGCGAAGGTCAGGCGGTCCTTTATGGCGCAGCCGCCCTCCGCGGGCGTCACCGTCCGCTCGTGGGACCAATAGGCGAAGAAGAGCATGGGGGAGACCTCCAAGAACCTTCGGGGCGGCTCCAGCGCAACCAGGGTCAC
>JAKAGN010000015.1 GCA_021815525.1 Deltaproteobacteria bacterium | reverse complement strand
CTCCAGCCGCACCGCCAGGATCATTTCCTTGATCTTGCGGGCCATGCGCTTTTCGGGGCTTAAAAAGACGTTGCGCACCACCTGCTGAGTGATGGTGGATGCGCCCTGCATGTTGGCGTTGGCCTTGGCGTTCCGTAGCGCCGCGCGGACGATGCCTATCAGGTCCACGCCCCTGTGCCGGTAGAAGCGCTTGTCCTCGGCGGAGATGAAGGCTTTTTTCAGAAGGTCCGGGACGGCGTCCAGCCCCACCACGAAGCGCCGCTCCTTGCCGAACTCGGCTATGACGCTTCCGTCGTCGGCGTAAACCGTGCTCACCACCGGGGGCCGGTACTTCAGGAGCTGGTCCACGTCCGGCAGGCCCCGGGAAAAATATATCCACACTCCGGCGACGCCTATGACGCCCACTATGAAACCTATGATGGAAAGGGTGATTACGGCCCGGAAAAACCGGCGCGCGAAGCTTCTCTTCTTCCGCCGGGGTTTTCGGACGGGCTTTTTTGTCTTGGTGGGGGGCATGAATTTTTTTTCCTTTTGTCGCGGCCCGCGTTCCGCGCCTTCCGGGGCGGCTTTTTGCGGGCCCAACACGGCCAGTCCGGCCCCTCTGAGAGAGCCGCGCCGCGCCGTAAATCATAATGATACCTTGGCCCCCGAAGCGGGTCAAGAGGATAACGGAAATCCCATTTCACTCCGGGGATGGTGGATAGCGTCTTGTTTCAAGGGAATCCGGCGTGATAGAAAGCTGAAAGTCTCTTTCGCGGCCCGCCTCCGCGCGATTTTACGAGGATGAAGGGAAGCCTTGCGTGCAAAACGAAAAACCGATCCCACTGGAACTCGTGGACCTGGTGGACCGGGAGCTTGCGCCCGGGGAGCGCGTCGCCTGGATGGAGCAGCCCGTGCCGAGGCATTTTCCCCCGAAGATCAAACCGCTTTTCATTTTCGGCCTTTTCTGGACCGTAATTTCGTTATTAACCGCTCTCGGCACCCTCCTGAATATTCTGAAATCGGAGATATCTTCGGCGTTGGCGTTGATTCCGGTGGCCTTCGAGATACCCTTCGTCCTTGTCGGATGCTGGTTTCTTTTCCTGCCCCGAAAAGTCTACCTGGGGGACCTTCGGACGGTTTACGCCGTCACCGACCGCAGGCTCATCGTTGTCGAAGGCGCGAAAAAAATCAGTATCCGTTCCTTTTTTCCCAATGATCTCGGGAATATCCACCGGAACGAGGACAAGGATGGCGAAGGTGACGTTTTCGTGGCGGTGGAAGGCGGCCGGGAACGCTCAGTGGGCCTGACCACCGACGATGAAAGAGTTTTGCACGTCGAGAACCCAGCGGCTCTGGAGGCCCTCTTGCGGGACCTGGCCCGGAAAGCCGAAAAGACGGAAGCCCCGGCCGGGCATCCCCTATGGGCTTCGCCCGGGATCGCGGAAGCCAACCCCCCCCACGAAACGGCCGGCCGCCTTGACATGGCTTCGGATCAGGACCCCGTCCCGAAGGACCTTCTGGACATGGTGGACCGGGAGCTTGCGCCCGGGGAGCGCGTCGCCTGGATCGAACGGCCGGTTCCACGCTTCTTCCCCCCGGACGCGCTCGTGGCTTTCCTGATGGGCCTTATCTGGAACCCCGTTTGCATCTTCGGCCTTCTTTCGCAGGATTCCGCGGAACCGGAATCCTACGGAGCGGGGGTGGCCGGCCGGCTGATCTTTTTGTGGCCCTTTCTGCTGCTGGGTTTCCTCATGTTTCTGAGCCCCTTCTTCGCTTATCGAAGGGACCTGAGAACGGCCTACGTCATCACCGACCGAAGAGCCTTCATCCTGAGCGGAGCCCGGAAGAGGACCGTCCGTTCCTTTTTCCCCGACCGCCTTAAGGACATCCGGCGGAAGGACAGGAGAGGCGGCAAGGGCCATGTCGTCTTACTGACGGAGCTTCAGGTGGACGTCGACGGAGACAGGCATTCCAAGGAGGTGGGCTTCATGAACGTCCGCCATCCCCAAAGGCTGGAGACCCTGCTGCGGGCTCTCGCCGGGACCATGGTTCCCTCCACCTCCGGCCAAAGCTGATATTCTTTAGCTTATAAGGAAGATGCACCCCCGATCGGGCCGCCCGGCCCTTCACCCAAAAACCCCTTGGAGGCGTCTCATGAGTTCAGCCGATCTTTTTGTCGAAGCGCGCGATTTTCTGATCGCAAACCGCGAAAACTACAAGGCCGCCTACGACGGCTTCAAATGGCCCGCCCTTTCCGATTTCAACTGGGCCCTCGATTACTTCGACGTTTTTGCAAAGGATAACAAAAGCCTCGCCCTTTGGGTGGTGGAGGAAAGCGGCGCCGAGGCCAGGCTTTCCTTCGCCGCGCTTTCGAAGCGCTCCAACCGGGTGGCCAACTTCCTGCGGCGGCTTGGGGTAAAGCGCGGCGACCGGATGCTGGTGATGCTCCCCAACGTGGCGCCGCTTTGGGAAATAACGCTCGCCGCCATAAAGCTGGGGGCCGTGATCGGCCCGGCCACCACGCTTCTGGCGGAGGCGGATCTGGCGGACCGCATCGGCCGGGGCAACATGCGCCACGTCATAACCGACGCCGACGGCGCCGGAAAGCTCGCGGCCGTGCCCGGCAACTACACCAGGATCGCGGTGGGGGTCAAGGTCCCGGGCTGGATTTCCTACGCGGACGCCGACGCCGAGAGCGCGGACTTCGCGCCGGACGGCAAGACCAGGGCCTCCGACCCCTTCCTCCTCTACTTCACCTCCGGCACCACCGCCAAGCCCAAGATGGTGCTGCACACCCACCAGAGCTACCCGGTAGGGCACCTTTCCACCATGTACTGGGTGGGTTTAAAGCCCGGGGACGTCCATTTCAACATAAGCTCCCCGGGCTGGGCCAAGCACGCCTGGAGCTCCTTTTTCGCGCCCTGGAACGCCGGGGCCGCCGTCTTCGTCTACAACCAGGCCCGCTTCGACGCCAAGAAAACCCTTTCCGTCATGGCCCGCTGCGGCGTCACCACCCTTTGCGCGCCCCCCACCGTGTGGCGCACCTTTATTCTCGAAGACCTTGCGTCCTACCCCATGAAGCTCAGGGAGCTGGTGGGCGCCGGCGAGCCCCTGAACCCCGAGGTCATCGACCAGGTGCGCGCGGCCTGGGGACTCACCATCCGCGACGGCTACGGACAGACCGAAACCACCTGCCAGATAGGAAACTCGCCTGGCCAAGCCGTCAAGACCGGCTCCATGGGCCGGCCCATGCCCGGCTACCGCATAGAGCTTCTCGATACCGAGGGAAACATCGCCGACGAGGGCGAGATAGGCATCAAGCTCAAGCCAGCGCCCACGGGCCTCATGGCCGGCTACATAGATAACCCCGAGCGCACGGCGGAGCTTCTGGGCGGAAGCCATTATCTCACCTCCGACGTGGCGAGCCGCGACGCCGACGGCTACTTCTGGTACGTGGGCCGCGCCGACGACGTTTTCAAAAGCTCCGACTACCGCATAAGCCCCTTCGAGCTCGAGAGCGCGCTCATAGAGCACGAGTTCGTGGCCGAGGCCGCCATCGTCCCCAGCCCCGACCCCATCAAGCTCTCGGTCCCCAAGGCCTACGTCATGCTGAAACCCGGCGTGCCCCCCACCCGGGAGACCGCCTTCGCCATCCTGAAATTCCTGCGGGAGCGGCTCGCGCCCTACAAGCGGGTGCGACGGATCGAGTTCGCCGAGCTTCCCAAGACCATATCTGGAAAGATCCGCCGGGTGGACCTGCGGCGCTCCGAAAACCAGGTCCATGAGAAGGGCGCGCTGGAGTTCTGGGAAAGCGACTTCCCGGATTTGAAGGGCTGACAAGGAAGAAGCGTCCGGTATTGCCTGGGAGGGGAATATCCCGCAAGTACAGGGTGTTCCCCTCCCCTTCCCGGACATTTCCGGTTTCAACGCATTTAAATGACGCCATTTCAGCTCCGAAAGGAAGATTTGCCAGTGACTAGTTCACGAAGCCTTCTGCGGCTTGTCTCGTGCGCCATCGTCGCGTGCTCCGCCGCGGCCTGCGCGGACTTCTACGCCAAGAGGGAGTACCGGCACGCCGGCAGCATGGTGGAGTACCTCTACCCAAAGGAGCAGAAGGCGGAGGCGCCCAGCATTCCGCACCTTTCGCTTCCCCTTCGCGTGGGGGTGGCCTTCGTGCCGGAAACAAAGGGAAGCTTCGGGGTTTCCCGCCTGGGCGAGAAGGACAGGATGGACCTTCTGGCGCGCATCTCGGCGGAGTTCAAGGGCCTTTCCTTCGTGAAGGAGATCGAGATCATTCCGTCCAACTACCTCACGCCGGGCGGGGGCTTTGCGAACCTGGACCAGCTCCGCACCATGTACGGCATCGACGTCATAGCGCTTGTCTCCTACGACCAGGTACAGCACACCGACGAGGGGATGGCGTCCCTCACCTACTGGACCATCGTGGGGGCCTACGTGGTGAAGGGCGAGAAAAACGACACCAGCACCATGGTGGACGCGGCGGTCTTCGACATAAAAAGCCGGAAGATGCTCTTCCGCGCGCCCGGGGTGAGCCACGTGAAGGGCTCGGCAACGCCGGTGAACCTGACCGAGCAGCTTAGGGCCGACTCCATGACCGGGTTTAGGCTCGCCTCGGACGATCTCGTCGTAAACCTTAAAGGAGAGCTTGAACGATTCCAGGCCAAGGTGAAGGACATGCCCCAGGACTACGCCGTAAGCCGCCAGCCGGGATACACAGGGGGCGGCAGCCTGGACGGCGCTTTCGCCCTCTTTCTGCTGGCCGCCGGGAGCCTTGCATTATGGGCCGGGCGCAGGCCGTAGCGCCGCGTTTTCCGGGGCGGGAAGGCGCGCGCTTTCCCGCCCTCACCTTGGGGCTTTCCTGCCTGGCCATTGCCGCCACCCTCTCGCCGCGCCTCTCGGAGCTTCTCATCTACGACCGGGGGCTCATTCTCTCGGGCGAGCCCTGGCGCATCGCCACCGCGCCCTTTGTCCATCTCTCGGCAAGCCACCTCTTCTTCGACCTGCTGGTCTTCTGCCTGGCCGGAATCCTCTTGGAAACCGCGGATCGCCGCGGCTTCCTCCTCCTTGGCATCCTTTCGATACTCCTTCCCGGGCTTTTTTTCCTCGCCTTCTGCCCGGGGCTTCTCCGTTACGGCGGCCTTTCCGGGCCTGCCGTGGGGGCCGCGGCCCTTCTTTGCCTTCAAAGGGCCGGAGAGCCGGGCCGGGCCCGCTGGGCCTGGGCCGCGGTTCTCGCAGTCATCGTGGTCAAGACCGCCGTCGAATCCGCCACTGGCGCGGCCTTCTTCGCGCGATCCGGCAACGAGCCCTTCCGCGTCCTTTCATCGGCCCACGCCATTGGAATGGCCGCCGCCCTCGCCGTGTTTCTGATGCGCCGGCCCGATCGGCCCCGGCCCCCGCGGACCTCTCCCGCCCCTTGACGTCATGCCGCAGGCTTCCGGCGGGGGGCTTGAATATTGGAAGTTTATGTGTTATTCTTATTTGTTGAAAGAAAATGGAGGAGGCTAATGGACGCGTTCCGCCATTTCGAGGAACCCCAGATCGTGACCGTGGCGGAAGCCGCGGCCGCGGCGGAGGAGCTGGTATCCGAGGCCTACCGGCTCTCGTCGGCCGATTGGCGCAGGCACCGCTACGACGTGAAGACCCTCCGGGAGCTGTCACCTGAGGAGCTGGCGCCGGGACGGCTGGCGCACCTGGTGCGTTACAGCGGAAAGCGCGGGGACTCGTTTCTTGCCTCGGCGGTGTACGATTTTTACCGCATCTGCCTCCAGGACCACGTGATCCTCTCGGCCCTGTCGAGCCGGAAGGAGTTCTCCCTTTTTCCGCTCGCGCTCTACGTGCTTTGCCACGAGCTGGTGCACGTGGTGCGCTTCTCGCGCTTCCTCCAGCCCTTCGAGACGCCGCTGGAATTGCGCTGCGAGGAGGAGGAGAGGGTTAACCGGAAGACCATCGACATACTCTCGCGGGTGAGGGTCCCGGGCCTTCCGCGCATATTGCGCCATTACGAGTCGGCCGGCCCCTGACGCCACGCGTCAATCGGTCTTGACAGCGGTTTTTATGGGATTATATTACGCGCGGTTACACATTCATCCCGGATTTTGCGAAGGGGAGGAAGAAGATGCCCATCTACGAGTACGAATGCCAGGCTTGCGGTGAAACCAGCGAGGCCATCCAGAAGTTTTCCGACGCGCCCCTAACCACCTGCGGACGCTGCGGCGGGGCCCTGAAGAAGCTCGTGTCCCAGTCAAGCTTCCATTTGAAGGGCACGGGCTGGTACGTTACGGACTACGCCGGAAAGAAGGCGGGAAGCGCCTCGAAGGATTCCGGCGACAAGAAGGAAAGCAAGAAGAAGGCGGGGCCTGCCGCATCCCCCTGCGCTTCAGGCGCCTCGTGCGCCAAGAGCGCCGACTGAAGCCGGTCCATGCCCGGCCTGCCCAGGCGTAACGCCGCCCGGGGGTTCCAATAGCCCCGGGCGGCCTTTTTTGTGGCGGGACCCTGAAAAATATTTTCCTCCGCTCTTTACAAGCCGGAGGAAGTGCTTAAGTTCCTGAGCAAAAATCCTGTCGAGAGCCCGCTTTCGCAAGGTGTGATTCCCTGTCCTTTCGGCGCTTCGTCGGCGAGGGGCGGAAAACGCGGGCGCAACCCATCTTGGGAAAAAAACGTAAAGGAGGAAAGGACATATGAAGATCAAACCGTTGGCCGACCGCATCATCGTTAAAAGGCTCGAAGAGGAAACCAAGACCAAGGGCGGCATCATCATTCCCGACACCGCCAAGGAAAAGCCCGCCGAGGGCAAGGTGGAGGCCGTCGGAAGCGGCAAGCTGAAGGAAGACGGCGCCCGGATCGCCATGGAGATCAAGGTGGGCGACCGGATCCTTTTCGGCAAGTACTCCGGCACCGAGGTCAAGATCGACGGCGAGGAGTACCTGATCATGCGCGAGGACGACGTCCTGGGCATCATCGGCAAATAAAACGGGGCGACCCATTTCAATAAGGAGCGCATGAAAATGGCGGCAAAAGAAATCAAGTACGACATGAAGGCCCGGGAACTCATGTTAAACGGCGTGCGCACCCTGGCCGACGCCGTGGCCGTGACCCTTGGTCCCAAGGGCCGGAACGTTTTGATCGACAAGGCCTGGGGCTCCCCCACGGTCACCAAGGACGGCGTCACCGTGGCGAAGGAGATCGAGCTTGAGGACAAGTTCGAGAACATGGGCGCCCAGATGGTGAAGGAAGTGGCGTCCAAGACCTCCGACACCGCCGGCGACGGCACCACCACCGCCACTGTCCTTGCCCGCTCCATCTACGAGGAAGGCATCAAGCTCGTGGTGGCCGGCAACAACCCCATGTCCATCAAGCGCGGCATCGACAAGGCCTGCGAAATCTGCGTCAAGGAACTCCAGAAGATATCCAAGCCCACCAAGGAGCAGAAGGAAATCGCCCAGGTGGGAACCATCTCCGCCAACTCCGACGAGACCATCGGCAACATCATCGCCGAGGCCATGAACAAGGTGGGCAAGGAAGGCGTCATCACGGTCGAAGAAGCCAAGAGCATGGAAACCACCCTCGAGGTGGTGGAGGGTATGCAGTTCGACCGCGGCTACATCTCCCCCTACTTCGTCACCGACTCCGAGAAGATGATCGTCTCCCTGGAGGACCCCTACATCCTCATCAACGAGAAAAAGGTTTCGAACATGAAGGACCTTCTGCCCCTTTTGGAGCAGATCGCCCGCATGAACCGGCCCCTTCTCATCGTTGCCGAGGACGTGGAGGGCGAGGCCCTGGCGACCTTGGTGGTGAACAAGCTGCGCGGCACCCTCCAGGTTGCGGCCGTGAAGGCCCCGGGCTTCGGCGACCGCCGCAAGGCCATGCTTGAGGACCTGGCCATCCTGACCGGCGGCCAGGTGGTGAGCGAGGACCTGGGCGTGAAGCTCGAGAACGTCTCCATAGCCGACCTCGGAAAATGCAAACGCGTCACCATCGACAAGGACAACACCACCATCGTCGACGGCGCGGGCGCCCGCTCCTCCCTCGAAGCGCGGGTCAAGCAGATCCGGGCCCAGATCGAAGAGACCACCTCCGACTACGACCGCGAGAAGCTCCAGGAGCGCCTGGCCAAGCTGATCGGCGGCGTGGCGGTCATCAACGTGGGCGCGGCCACCGAGACCGAGATGAAGGAGAAGAAGGCCCGCGTGGAAGACGCCCTTAACGCCACCCGCGCGGCGGTCGAGGAAGGCATCGTGCCCGGCGGCGGCGTGGCCCTGGTGCGCTGCGTGGACGCCCTGGCGAAGGCCAAGGTGAAGGGCGAGGAGAAGCTGGGCTTGAAGGTGGTCCAGCGGGCCATCGAGGCGCCCCTTCGCATGATCGCCACCAACGCCGGCATGGAAGGCGCCGTGGTCCTGGAGAAGGTCAAAGCCGGCGAGGGCTCCTTCGGCTACAACGCCCAGACCGACACCTTCGAGAACCTCCTGGACTCCGGCGTCATCGATCCCACCAAGGTGGTGCGCCTGGCCCTCCAGAACGCCTGCTCCGTGGCCGGCCTCATGCTCACCACCGAGGCCATGATCGCCGAGAAGCCCGAGGACAAGAAGGACATGCCCATGCCCGGAGCCGGTGGAATGGGTGGGATGGGCGGCATGGGCGGCATGATGTAACGGGCCGTCGAAAAACGCGATCTCCTGCGTCACGCGAAGAATGCGGCGCGGTCACGTACGAAAAGTACGCTCCCTTCCGCCTTCTTCGCGTTCCTTGGATCTCATCGTTTTTCATCGGTCCGTTCATGGTGCTTTACGGGCGGGCCTGGAGAATGCATCTTTTCCAAAGGAAAAAGACGGGAAGCTTGATGAAAGACCCCGCCGGGATGACCCGGCGGGGTCTTTTTTTAGGGAACCGGGCTTGATTAATGCCGTCGGATGGGAGGAAAGAACGTGGCCGGCGAGATACTTGAGATGGGGGACCTGTCGCACCCCGAGCTTCTGGCCCTCAACCGCGAGCGCACTCTGGTGCTCCTTGCCGTGAGCCCGGTGGAGGTCCACGGCGCGCACCTGCCGCTGAAGACCGACTACTTCCTGACCGGCGCCATGATACGCTCCGCCGCCAAGGCCGTTATGGCGCGCCTTCCGGGCTGGTCCGCGCTCGTCGCTCCGGCGCTTCCGGTGGGCTCCGACGTGCTGCCCCTGCCGGGCTCCGTGGAGTTGCGGCCCCGGGTGCTCCGGGATCTCGTGGCCGACGTGGGCTCGTCCTATGCGAAGGCCGGCTTCAAATGGATGGCGGTGCTGTCGGGCCACGGGGGCCCCCGCCACAACACTGCAATCGAGCTGGGCTGCCGCGACGCCATGAAGCGCCACAAAGGCTTCCGCATGTTCTCGCCAACGAGCGAGCTTATACTCTACGTGCTCCTGGGCGACTTTCGGGAAGACTTAGCCGCGCGCCTCCGGGGCCTTATGGATGAAAATGACCTGGCCTCGCTCTGGCCCTCCGACGTCCATGCCGGGGCGCTTGAAACCTCCCTTGCACTTTGCTACATGCCCGAAATGGTGCGGGAGGGCTGGCGGGAGCTTCCTAAGGTTTGCTTCGGCGAGGGAAGCTCCGTGAAGCGGCGCTTCGTGAGGGGTTTTGCGCGCCTCCTGGGCCGCTCCATGGCCGCCCTTTCGTCCTCGGACGCCGACCGGCGCGCCTGGCCGCTTTTCTGTGACAACCTGGCGGAAAGCATCCTCCTGTGGAAGGCCCCGGACGGCCCCCCTCCCCTTTACGCGGGCTTTCCGGCGCTGGCCTCCAAGGAACTGGGCGAAGCCTACTCCGCCATGATCGCAGAGCGCGGCGCGGCCCTCATCGAGGACGTGGTAAGCGGCCGCCGGGACCTCGACTCCACCTTCACCATCCTCTCCCGATCGAGGCTTTTGCGGCTTTCCATCTACGCTTGAGGTATCAGCCCCGATGATCAGAGTCCTTTTCCTCATAACCTCCCTCGACGTGGGCGGCGCGGAGATGATGCTTTTAAAGATCGTCTCCCGCATGGACCGCTCCCGCTTCGAGCCCCTGGTGGTTTCGCTGCTCCCTCCGGGCCCGGTGGGACGGATGATGGAGGATGCCGGCGTTGCCGTTCAATTTCTGAACATGGCGCGCGGCAAAGGAAGCGTTGCGGCCCTTTACCGCTTCATCGCCCTGGCGCGCCGCTTCCGGCCCCACGTCCTTTCCACCTGGCTCTACCACGCCGACCTCCTGGGGACGATGGCGAAACCCTTTCTCCCGAAGACTGCTCTCGTCTGGAACCTCCGCTGCGCCAACATGGATTTTTCCCGCTACGCCGCGCTCACGGGCAGGGTGGTCAAGGCCTGCGCCCTCCTTTCCCGGGTGCCGGACGCGGTTACGGCCAACTCCAGGGCGGGCCTTTCCGAGCACCATAAGATCGGCTACCGGCCCCGGCGGGAGGAGTTCATCGGAAACGGCTTCGACACCGCCCTCTTCCGGCCGGACGATGAGGCCCGCGCCGCGGCCCGCCGGGAATGGGGGATCGCGCCGGACGAGCCAGCAGTAGGGCTCTTCGCCCGCTTGGATCCCATGAAGGGCCACGGGGACTTCTTCCGCGCGGCGGGGATTTTGAAGGCCCGGATGCCGGGGCTTAGGCCGATCCTTTGCGGTGACGGCATCGCACCCGTTAACCCAGCCCTTTCAGGCATGATCCGGGAAAACGGCCTTGCGGACGCGGCGGTCCTTTTGGGGCGGCGGGGCGACATGCAAAGGCTCTACCCCGGTCTCGACGTCCTGTGCTCGGCCTCTCTGGGGGAGGGCTTCCCCAACGTAATCGGGGAGGCCATGTCGTGCGGCGTCCCGTGCGTGGCCACCGGCGTGGGCGACTGCCGGGAGATCATCGGGGAAACCGGCCTCGTGGCGCCGCCCGCCGATCCCGAGGCTCTCGCGGGCGCCCTCGAACGCATCCTTTCGCTATCCGTAAGCGAGCGCAGGCTCATGGGCCGGAGAGCCAGGGAGAGGGTGGAGCGCCTCTACTCCATCGAAAGCGTAGTTTCCGGCCACCAAGAATTGTATGGCGCTCTCGCGCAAAGTCGGCTATGATTCCTAATTCTTCCCCGGCGCGGGAAAAACGGCCGATGGCCGCCGCGTCCTCCATTAAGCCGACACATTGATTTACGCCATGAACATCCTTGGAATTTCCTGCTTCTACCACGATTCAGCGGCCTGCCTCGTGCGGGACGGCGACATCGTCGCCGCGGCCCAGGAGGAGCGCTTCACCCGGAAGAAGCACGACCCCGATTTTCCGGAAAACGCCGTGCGCTACTGCCTGGAGGCGGGCGGAATCGGGGTTTCCGATCTCAACTACGTGGTTTTCTACGACAAGCCCTTCCTCACCTTCGAGCGGCTGCTCATCTCCTACCTCACAACCGCGCCCCACGGCCTGCGCTCCTGGCTCAAGGCCATGACGGTGTGGCTTTCGCGGAACCTCCACGTAAAAAAAGAGATCAAGAAGCACATCGGCTACACCGGCACGGTTCTCTACACCGAGCACCACGAGTCCCACGCGGCCTCGGCCTTCTACCCCTCGCCCTTCGAGGAGGCCGCGATACTGACGGTGGACGGCGTGGGGGAATGGGCCACGGCGAGCTACGGCGTGGGCCGCGGAAAGGACATCTCGCTTCTCGCGGAGCTTCACTTCCCCGACTCCGTCGGCCTTCTCTACTCGGCCTTCACCTATTTCACCGGGTTCAAGATCAACTCAGGCGAGTACAAGCTGATGGGCCTGGCTCCCTACGGGGAGCCCCGCTACGCCGGCCTCATCCGTGAAAAGCTGGTGGACGTGAAGCCGGACGGATCCATACGCTTGAACCTCGAGTACTTCGACTTCCTGGGGGGGCTTACCATGACCAACCGGAAGTTCGGAGCCCTCTTCAACGGCCCTCCCCGAAAGCCCGAGAGCCCCATCACGAAAAGGGAGATGGACATCGCCGCCAGCATCCAGGCCGTGGTGGAGGAGATCATCATGAAGATGGCCGCCCACGTCCACCGGGAAACCGGCCAGAAGAACCTGTGCCTTGCGGGCGGCGTGGCCCTAAACTGCGTGGCGAACGGAAACATCCTGCGGAACGGCCCCTTCGAGAGAATCTGGATACAGCCCGCGGCGGGCGACGCCGGCGGGGCCCTGGGCGCGGCGCTTTCGGTCTGGCATCGCTACCTGGGCCAGGACCGGCCCGGGCCCTTCGGCCGCGACCGGCAGAAGGGCTCCTACCTGGGGCCCTTTTTCCCGGACACGGAGATCGAGGCCTTTCTGCGAAAAAAAGGCTACCCCTTCCACCCCCTTTCCCCGGAAAACCGGGCGCGGGAGATCGCGCAGAAAATCGCCGACGGAAAGATCGTGGGCCATTTTTCAGGCCGCATGGAGTTCGGGCCTAGGGCCCTGGGCGGCCGCAGCATCCTGGGGGACCCCCGGCGCGAGGACACCCAGCGGGTGATGAACTTGAAGATCAAGTACCGCGAAAGCTTCCGCCCCTTCGCGCCCTCGGTGCTGGCCGAGCGCTCGAACGAATACTTCGACCTCGATTCCGAAAGCCCCTACATGCTCCTCGTGGCCAAGGTGAAGGACGATCTGTGCCTTCCAAGGAGCCTGGGGGAGGAGAGCGACATCTGGGAGCGGGTGAACGAGAAGCGCTCCGTCATACCCGCCGTGACACACCTGGATTACTCGGCCCGGGTCCAGTCCGTGAACGCCCAGGACTCACCCCGCTACCACGAGATCATAGCCGCCTTCGAGGCAATGACCGGCTGCGCGGTGGTGGTGAACACAAGCTTCAACGTGCGCGGCGAGCCCATCGTAATGAGCCCCGAGGACGCCTACCGCTGCTTCATGCGCACCGAGATGGACGTCCTCGTTCTGGAAAACGCCATGCTTTTGAAGGAAGAGCAGCCGGCCTGGCGCGAGAAAGGCGACTGGAGAAATGAGTTCACTCCCGACTAAACCAAAGGAAATCCGCAAGTTCGGCCTGGTGGGGCTCGTCTTCTTCGGGCTCCTGGCGGCCGCCGCCGTCTGGCGGCACCGGCCCACTGCCCTGGGCGTCTTCGGGGGCCTCGTTTTCCTCATGCTTGCCTTCATCGGCGCGCCCGGCCTCATGAGCCCCGTCTACAGGGCCTGGATGAAGGTGGCCGAAGCCATCGGAAAGGTGATGAACGCCCTCATCCTTTCCCTGGCCTTCTTCATCGTAATCTCGCCATTCGCGCTTCTGAAGCGCTGGTTTCGCGCGGGAGGCCCGGCGCTTCCCAGGAAGCCCGACCCCGCGGCCGAAACCTACTGGGTGAAACGCGAAATCCCCGCCCAAGCGCGGCGGCAGTTTCTGAGACGCTACTAGAACAAGGAACAGGAAGGCCCCCCATGGAAAACGAAAAAAAGGAAATCATCCCGCCCGAGGAGGAAAACATCTCCCTTGCCGCGGAGTTCTGGGAGTTCGTCAAGCACCGCAAGCGCTACTGGCTTCTTCCCATCGTGATCGTCCTGGTCACCTTAAGCCTTCTCATCGTCTTCACCCAGGGCAGCACCGTGGCGCCCTTTATCTATACGCTTTTCTAACCCTGCGCCTCGGAATGAATCATGTGCGGCATCGCGGGCTTTATTTCGCAGGATCGCTTCGAGGCATTACGGGAGGCCCTCCCGGAGGCGGTCCAGGCCCTCGCGCATCGGGGCCCGGACGCCTCCGGCCTTTATTTCGACCAGGCCGCCGGCCTGGGCCTGGGGCACCGGCGGCTTTCCATCATAGATCTCACCGACGCCGGCCGCCAGCCCATGACGACGGAGGACGGCCGCTTCGTTCTCAGCTACAACGGCGAGATATACAACTTCCGGGAGCTTAGGGCCGAGCTTGAAAAACGCGGCGAGCGCTTCTTTTCGGAAAGCGACACCGAGGTGCTCCTGAAGGCCTTGAGGGCCTACGGCCCGGCCTGCCTTTCGCGGCTTTCCGGCATGTTCGCGCTATCCCTTTGGGACCGGGATGAGCGCTCGCTCCTGCTGGCCCTGGACCGGGCGGGGAAAAAACCCCTCTACTACGCCCATGGCGGCGCAAGCATGGCCTTCGCCTCGGAGCTTTCGGCCCTTCGCGCCTTTCCGGGCGTCTGCCAAGACATCGACCCGGCGGCCCTGGGGCTCTACCTCCATTACCAGTACGTTCCCGCGCCGTATTCCATCTACGCGGGGGTGAAAAAGCTCGCGCCCGGAAGCTTTGCTCTCCTCAAAAACGGAAGGCTCACCGAAACCGACTACTGGGCCCCTCCCGCGCCCCGGCCCGCGCCCAACATCTCCGAGGAGGAGGCTGAGGAGGAGCTTCACCGGCTGATAGGCCTCGCCGTGGCCGATCGCCTCGTGGCGGACGTTCCGGTGGGCGCGCTTCTTTCGGGCGGCATCGACTCGTCGCTTGTGGTGGCGGCCATGCGCAGGGCCGCCGGGGGCCGCGTCAGGACGTTTTCCATAGGCTTTTCCGAAAAAGGCTACGACGAGGCCCCCCACGCGAAAAAGGTGGCGGCCCACCTGGGAACCGAGCACACCGAGCTTTACGTCAGCCCCAAAGACGCCTTAGACGTGGTGCCGCGCCTTCCGGACATATACTCCGAGCCCTTCGCCGACTCCTCCGGCATCCCCACCTTCCTGGTGAGCAGGCTCGCGCGCGGATCGGTCACCGTGGCCCTTTCGGGAGACGGCGGGGACGAGCAGTTCGCGGGCTACGTGCGCTACGCCAGCATCGCGGCCTTGGCCGGCGCCCTCAGCCGCGTGCCGCTTCCGGTACGGCTTGTGGGCGCCGCGGCCCTGCGCCTCTTTCCCGCGCCCTGGGTGCACCGCTTCTACCGCCCCTTCAGGCCGCATCTCCCCCAGCGCTTCCAGGTGGAGAACTTCCCCGACAAGTGGAACAAGCTCACCGCCGTGGTAGGGCAAAAGGGCTTAGCCGAGCTTTACCGCATGACGGTTGCCGTGTTCTCGCCCTCCGAGGTGGCCCTCCTCACCGGAAAGGCGCCGGTGGCGTCCGTTTTCGAGGAATCCTTCGCCGAGTCAGCCGCCTGGCCCGCCCTCTTCCGGCTCCTCCACGCCGACCGGCGCACCTATCTTCCGGGCGCCATGCTCACCAAGGTGGACCGCGCCAGCATGGCCGTGGCCCTCGAGGTGCGGGTGCCGCTCCTGGACCACCGGATCACGGCCTTCGCCGCAAGCCTCCCGGAAAGCCTTCTCCTGCGCCGGGGCGTGGGAAAGTACATCGCCCGCCGGGTCCTTGCCCGCGACCTGCCCGCGCACCTCTTCGAGCGCCCCAAGATGGGCTTCGGCGTGCCGGTGGCCGCCTGGCTCAAGACCGGCTTGAAGCCCCTCCTCACGGACCATCTCGCCTCGGACCGGATCCGCCGCGAGGGCGTCTTCGACCCGGGCTTCGTCTCGCGCCTGGTCTCCGAGCACCTGGAAGGCCGCGACAACCACGCCCACCGCCTCTGGGCGCTCCTGATGTGGGAGATGTGGCGCGACCGCTGGATGAAGGCAACGTAAGGATGGGGAAAGGACTCGCGGGGGGCTGGGGAGGGGAACCCTTTTATGAATAAGAGGTTCTCCCCTCCCCCGCCCCCCTCCCCCACCCCTTCCAAAACACTTTCAATCCGCAAGAAACGATGATGAATCGATGCACAGGGCAAATTTCGAGCGAGGAAGCCACCAATAAATCCAACGGAAATGAACCCCGCGTGGCACACCCCCTCGTCCT
>JAKAGN010000367.1 GCA_021815525.1 Deltaproteobacteria bacterium | reverse complement strand
CTCTCGCTTGGAGCAAAAAAGCAGCTCCTGCGCTACGACCGTCCCGGCGCGGCCTGCGGCTTAAGAGCCCTGTGCGCGGAGTGCAAGGGCGCGGAGCGGCGCGGCTGCCGGCTTGTCACCGCCTTTACGCTGGCGGGCCTGGCGGGCGCGGCCCTGGCCCTCATGCCCCTTTGCGGGGGCCTTTTTATGGCCTCCGTCAACTCCCGCATCTGGGGCTCATTCTACAACTACTCCCACCCGGTCCTCTACCAGATCTTCGAGACCCGCTACTGCCCCGTCGTGGCGGCCTGTCTCCTGGCCGCGGGCTCCTTGATCCTCAAGATCGGGAAGAACCCGGACGTCTCCCTCGCCCAGGCGCTTTTCGCCGCGGGTGGCGGCGTGGCGGGCTTTTCCTTCTTCCGCTTCGTCCTTTTCCGGGTTTACCGCGACAACCTCCTGTGGTTCGAGGCCTGGGAGGAGCTGACGGAGTTTTTGTTCATCGCCGCGGTCGCGGTCTATCTTTGGCTTTTTTCCGGCCTATGGCCGAAAAGAGGAGCGAAAGAACAAGGTTCACCGGCAGCTGGTTGAAAAAAACCGTGACCGCGATCACCACCGCCACGTGCCGTACTCCCGAAAAGGAGAGCAGGAACGCCGGGTAAAGCCGGTCCATGCCCGGCCAGGCCGCGAAGACGCAGTTGACGTTTTCGGCCGGGGCGGTGAAAAGATAGCAGAAGACGACGAGGGCCGTGGAGATGGCGCCGCTTGAAATCCACGAACGCCGCGGCACGCCCCCCAGGAAATAGGCCGAGGGTATGAGAAGGGGAAGATCGAAGAGATGATTGGCGGACTGGATCCATACGCCAGGGCTTTGCCCTTTGATGTACGCCGCGAAGCCGAAGGGAAAGCGGCCGGTGGCGAAGTAGGTCAGCGCGTCCGCCGTCCAGAAGGCGTGATTGAGGAAAAGGGCGGTGAGGGAAAAGGCCACCATCCGGCGGCTTTTGAAAAGCGCGCCAAGGCCGCCTGTCAAGGTGAAGATGTGGGTTATCCACAGCATTTCGCCGGGACGGCCCTCCGCCACGGAGCGGACCGCCACGTAGCAAAAGTGGGCGCTCATGACAAGCCCAGCCAGCAGGAGCCAGCACGCGGCAAAGCGGGAAAGCGCGCGGTTTTCGGGCTTCTTCATAGCTTATCCCTTGGGGGGGCGAAATCCGCGCGGGGCCCTCTCGCCTCCGTTCTTATGGCGTTCCTGTTTTTTTCAGGCGGGGTTCTCGCGGACGAGAGCTGGACTCTTAGCAGGGAAGAAAACGGCATTCAAGTCTTCTCGCGGCCCATTCCGGGAAGCGGCGCGCGGGAGTTCAAGGGCGTCCGGATTCTTCCCGCGGAGGCCCCGGAGGTCCTGGCCGTGTTCCGGGACATTCCCGCCGCCACGAAATGGTTCGCCAGCTGCATCGAGGCCCGGAAGATTTCGGGCGACGAAACGAAGCTTCGCGTCTATTACCGTTTCCACATTCCCTGGCCCTTCTGGAACCGCGACGCCGTCTACGACGTGGCGGCCCGCATGGACGGGAAAAGGGCCGTCATAGAGGCCGCGGCGGTCTCCGCCCCCGAAATCCCATCCCCGTCGCGCCACGTCCGGATCCTCGACTCCCGGCAGCTTTGGATCATCGAGCAGGTAGGCCCCGGAAGGACCCGGGTGACATACACCTCCCGCATCCTCCCCGAGGGCTCCATACCGGACTACCTGGCCAACAGCGCGGTGGAGGGCTTTGTTTATTATACCCTGGAGGGCCTTGGCGAGGTTTTGAAGGACGCGGGAAAAACCCCGGCGGGGCAGGGGAGGGCGAAGCCGTGAAGGGACTTTCCCCCACAGGATCGCGGCCCTTTCCCACAGCTGCCGTTGCGGCCCTTCTGTCGCTTGCGGTGATCGTGGTGTACAACCCCCTTGGAAGCCCGATCTGGACCTACTCCTTCATAAACTACGACGATCCCCTCTTCGTGGGGGGCGCAAGCCATGTAAGGGACGGGCTTTCGCCCGGAAACGTCCTGTGGGCCTTCGGGCCCGCCACGCGCCTTTCCAACTACTGGGCGCCCTTGGTGTGGCTCTCCTTCATGGCGGACGCCCAAGTCTACGGCGCCTGGCCCGGCGGCTTTCACATAACCAACGTTCTCCTGCACGCGCTGAACGCGGCGCTTCTCTTCCTGGCGCTCACGCGCCTCACCAAAAGCCCCTGGACATCGGCCTTCGCGGCGGCCCTCTTCGCGCTCCATCCATTGCGGGTGGAGTCCGTGGCCTGGGTCACCGAGCGTAAGGACGTCCTGGGCGCGCTTTTCTGGATGCTGACGCTTCTCCTCTACGCCCGCTACGCCGAAAAGCCGGGTCGCCTGCGCTACGCCGCGGTCCTTGCGGGCTTTTTCCTGGGGCTTGCCGCAAAGCCCATGATGGTGACGCTTCCCTGCGCGCTCCTCATCTTGGACTGGTGGCCCCTTGGCCGCCTCAAGGGCCGCGCCTCGCTTTTCCGGCTCGTCCTGGAAAAAATCCCCTTCTTCATCCTCTCGGGAATCATAAGCCTCGTCACCTGGCAAACGCAGGCCACGGCCGGGGCCCTGGTGGGCCTTTCGACGGTGCCCCTTTCCGTGCGCCTCTTAAACGTCGTTTCCGCCTACGCCTTCTACATCGAAAAAACCTTCTGGCCCGCGAACCTTTGCATCCTCTACCCCTACCCGCACCATCCGCCGGTATTCAAGGCTTTGATCTCGCTTGGTATCATCGCCTCCATCACGGCCCTCGCCCTTATTCGCGCCCGCCGCCGCCCCTATCTCGCGGCGGGCTGGCTATGGTACCTGGGGACCCTCTTCCCCGTGGCGGGGCTCGTCATCATAGGCCCCCACTCGGTGGCCGACCGTTACTCCTACATCCCCTCCATCGGGATCGCCGTCATGCTCGCCTTCGGCCTTGCGGACCTCGCGCGGCGGCTGTCCCCGCGGCCCTTCCTGGTTTTCGCCGGGGCCGCCGCCGTCCTCGCCGCCTTTTCCGCGGCGTCGGCCCGGCAGCTCCCCTACTGGAAAAACAGCGTAAGCCTCTACACCCGCACCCTTGCGGTCACCCGGGACAACTGGGTGATCGCAACCGACTTGGGCTCGGCCCTGATGGATCGCGGGGATTACGCCGGGGCCCTGGCCCGTTTCCGCCAAGCCGCCGCCATCCGCCCGGACGTGGCCGAGGCCCGCGAGAACGAGGGCCGGGCGCTCCTTGCCCTCTCGCGCCCCCGGGAGGCCCTTAAAAGCTTCGAGGCGGCCCTTTCGCTCGACCCGCGCCGCTCCGGGGTCTACATAAGCCTGGGGCTTGCCTGGGAAGCCCTGGGGGACCGCGCCCGCTCCTTCGCCTGCTTTCGCCAGGCCGTGGTGCTGGCGCCTGGTTCCGCCGTCGCCCATCACGAGTACGGGGTGGCGCTCGCGGATTCGGGCCGTCCCGCCGACGCCGAACGCGAGTACCGCGAGGCCCTTCGCCTTAAGCCCCGCTTTCCCGAGGCCCGCGTGAACCTTGGGATAGCCCTGGCCGCACAGGGACGCCTCCAGGAATCCCTCGCCGAGTTCCGCGAAGCCCTGGCCGAGGACCCCCAAAATGCCGACGCCCGCGCCGCCATAGCCCAGCTCACGGGAAAAAAAACGTAAGGGGTGTGGATTCGCGGGGGGAGGGGGGAGGAAAACCTTTTCTCGCGCAAAGGTTTTCCTCCCCCCTCCC
>JAKAGN010000366.1 GCA_021815525.1 Deltaproteobacteria bacterium | reverse complement strand
GCCCCCGGACCCCCGATATTATAGCGGCGCGTTTGCGAAGCAAACGCGCCGCAAGTTTTTTTGAGGGCTTCGCATTCCAGCGCCTGGCGACGCTTAGGCGGAAGATGGGCCGAAGTGTTGGCCTCAGGGCGGATAGTAAGGATAAAAGATATATATTAAAGATAGTTATCTGTATAGCGTTCAAAAAATGAACGCTTCGGTCCTTTTGGCCCCCTATGGCCACGAAAGCGTTCAATTTTTGAACGTTCAAATTATGAACGCTTTCAACATCAAGAAATTACAGCTTTTTAGCTTACCATAGGGCATCCAGGTCTTGCCCCCACTACACGCAGTCCACTTTTCCCAATCTTCCAGGCTTCGGGCGCTTGAATGCGAAGCCCTCAAAAAACCGGCGGAGCGTGCGAAGCGACGCTCCGCCATTATCGGGGGTCCGGGGGGACGTAGTCTCCCCGGCCGCCGGAGGCGCCTTTGCTTTATCTTTTTCTCAGCTCGGCTATTGCCGTTTCCATGTCGGGGGGTATGGGGGCGGTGAAGGTTAGGCGCTGGCCGGTGGCTGGGTGGTGGAGGGAGAGCTTCCAGGCGTGGAGCATCTGGCGGGCGGCGCGGGCGCGGGCGGCGCCGCGGGTTTTTGTTCCGTAGACGGGGTCGCCGGCCACGGGGTGGCCCAGGGCGGCCATGTGGACGCGGATCTGGTGGGTGCGGCCGGTCTTGATGGTGAGTTCGAGGAGGGCCGCGTCGGAGAAGCGTTCGAGGACCTTCCAGCGGGTTTCGGCGGCGCGGCCTTTGGGGGAGGTGACGGCCATGCGTTTGCGGTCCACGGGGTGGCGGCCCACGGGGAGCGTCACGAGGCCGGAGTCGTCCCTGGGGACGCCCTTCACGATGGCGAGGTAGGTTTTTTCGGTGGTGCGGGCGGCGAACTGGCGGGCGATGGAGAGGTGGGCCGCGTCGTTCTTGGCGGCCGCCAGGACGCCGGAGGTGTCCATGTCCAGGCGGTGGACGATGCCGGGTCTAAGCTTGCCGCCGATGCCGGAGAGGTCTTGGCAGTGGTGGAGGAGGGCGTTCACGACGGTGGCTTCGGGGTGGCCCGGGGCCGGGTGCACCACCATGCCGGCGGGCTTGGCGATGACGATCAAGTGGGCGTCCTCGTGGAGGATCCAAAGGGGGATGTGCTGGGCAAGGGCCTCGCAGGGGGCGGGGGGGGGGATTTCGACGCCGACGGTCTCGCCCCGGCGCATTCGGCGCGAGGGCTTGTCGGCGCTTTCGCCGTCCACCGAGACGCGGCCTTCCCGGATGAGGCGGGCCGCGGTGCTGCGGGAGATGTCGGGAACGCCTTGGGAGACGGCGGCGTCGAGGCGTTCCCCGTCCCGTTCCACCACGAAGCGGAGCGGGGCGGGGACCGGGGCGGCGGGATCGGCCATCAGTTGACCAGAAGCGACTCTATTTCCGACAGTATCACGTCCTCGCTGGTGGACCGTGCGATGGAAAGCTCTTTCAGAAGAAGGGTCTGGGCGGTGTCCAGGAGCTTGCGTTCGCCGAAGGAGAGGTCCTTGGTGGACTTTAGGAGGTAGAGGTCCCGGAAGACGCCGGCCACCTCGTAGAGGCTCCCGGTCTTGATCTTTTCCATGTAGTCGCGGTAGCGGCGGTTCCAGGTCTGGTTGTCCTGGCCGTTGTCCTTTTCGCCCAGTATGGCGTAGACGTTCTTGACCTCGTCCTCGGCGATGAGGTCCCGGAGCCCCACGGATTTCACGTTCCGGGTTGGTATCATGATGACCATGTCGTTTTCGAGGATGCGCATGATGTAGAAGTTCTGCTTGTCGCCGCCTATGCTGCGTGACTCCACGGCCTCGATGCGGCCAACGCCGTGGGCGGGATAGACGGCGAGGTCGCCCACGGTGAAGTCCCGCGTTCCGCTGCATACCTTGAAGGCGACGATTTTCTTCTGGGTGCTTTCCTTGGCCATGTCGCTCACCTTGTAACTCATGGGAATGGCTCCCTTCACATCACGGCGAAAACGGGCGGCGTTCCGGCCGGACCGCCGTTGTTGCTGATTTATGAGCGCCCTCCGCGCGGGCGCGAAAAGAGTTGACCGCGTCCATTTTCGGCGATATGGCAATCAGTGCTGACCAAAACGGCTCCCGCCTTCGTCCCGGTGCGTTCCCCCACCGAGGCCCGGCGACGCACCCGCGCCGGTGAATTTCTTTTCTTACCATAATTTCCGTCGTGGATCAACGGCAATTTTATCTTTTAAAAACAGATAATTATTGTAATATCACCGAGTGTGACTATTTTCACATTTTTCCTGCGTTTCGGCCGAAAATTCTCCCGCGCGCCCGTTTGACCCGCTTTCCGGCGCGTTCCCGCAAGCCGCACACCGGGGTTCGAGGACATGAAAGACAAGGTTCTGCAGCTTTCGGAGGAGGACATCGTGGCGGCCATGAAGAGCCTCCACGGGTACATCGACGTCACGCCCGGCGACTTCAAGGAAATCTACCTTCTGGCCTTGAAGCACGCGGTGGAGCGGCTGTCGCGGTCCCTTACGGCAAGGGATGTCATGACCCGCGACGTGCACACGGTTTTCGCGGACGCGCCCCTTTCGGAGGCGGCGGCCCTGATGGCCGAGAGGGGGGTCTCGGGGCTGCCGGTGGTGGACGCGGAACGGAAGGTGCTGGGGGTCATCTCCGAGAAGGACTTCCTGTCGGGTCTCGCGGAGGGGCGGGCGCGATCCTTCATGGGTCTTCTTTCGGCGTGCCTTGAAAGCGCCCAGTGCGTTTCCGCCGAGCTTTCCAGGCTGCGCGCGGGGGATCTCATGAGCCGGCCTCCCGTTTGCATCCGGGAGTCCACTCCGGTGGCTGAGATCGGCGCGCTTTTTTCGGAGCGCAACATCAATCGCGCGCCGGTAACGGACGAGGACGGCAGGCTCCGGGGAATCGTGTCGCGCGGCGACATCCTTTCCGCCATGGACCGGGTTTTCGCCTGCCAGTTTCCGGAGCGGGAGCCGTGATGGGATACTTCGCAAAGATGCGGGGCGCGGGATCGAGCCCGCCGGGCGTGGGGCTTTCGGAGATCGCTTGGTCCTTCGCCGGGGCCTTCCTGGGAATAGGATGTGTGGCGGGCTTGAACCAGCTTTTCTTCGCCGGAACCCGTCTGATGCTTGTCATGGCTCCCTTCGGCGCGTCCGCGGTGCTTCTCTACGGCGCGGTGAAAAGCCCCCTGGCCCAGCCCCGGAACGCGGTGGGCGGGCACGTCATATCGGCCTTCATCGGGGTTCTTTCCTACAAGCTCCTCGCCCCCTTTCCCTGGCTCGCCTCGGCCCTGGCCGTCTCGGCGGCCATCGCCGCCATGCACGCCACCAGGACCCTGCACCCGCCCGGCGGGGCCACGGCCCTTCTCGCCGTCATCGGCGGAGAGCCCGTGCATCGCCTGGGCTTTCTCTTCGTGCTGGCGCCGGCGCTGGCCGGAATCTCCATCATGATCGCAATCGCCTGCCTGGTGAACAATATCCCCAAGACCCGCAAGTATCCCGAGTTCTGGATTTGAAGACAAGGTCGCCGCGGGCTTCCGCCGGTCAACGCGCCATGCGCTGAAGGGTGGCTGAGACCAGGTTGCACTCAAAAACAGGGCATCCCCGCTGATCCACACGGAGTCCTTTTTCCCCAAGCTTCCGGGCGTCGGGCGGAAAGATGCGAAGCCCTGGAAAACCTGCGGGGCGCGTTGCTGCGCAACGCGC
>JAKAGN010000365.1 GCA_021815525.1 Deltaproteobacteria bacterium | reverse complement strand
TTCCGCGGCGCTCGTGGCCAGGCGGTCGGCGCGCTCGTTTTCGGGGTGCCCGGCGTGTCCCTTGACCCAGGTGAACTTCAAGTCCGGGAAGCTCTTCATTTCCCGTTTGATCTCGCTTACGAGCTCAATGTTGGCCTTGGCTTTCCAGCCGCGCGTGAGGATGTTCACGGCGTACTGGCTGTCGGAGAAGACCCGCACGGGAAGCGCCCGCTTCTTGACGGCCCTAAGGCCCGTGAGGATTGCGGTAAGCTCCGCCACGTTGTTGGTGGTCTCGCCCAGAAACCCCGACAGCTCCTTCTCGTGGGGGCCGGAAACCAGCACAACGCCGTATCCTGCCGGGCCGGGGTTCCCCTTGGCCGCGCCGTCGGTGTAGATGCGGACTGCGTTGGGCGGAAGGTCCAAGGATGCCGCCTCCCCGGTCTTTCCACCGGCCTTTTCGGCCTTGCCAGCGGCGGTTTTTCCGGGGGCGCGCCTGGAGGTGGCCGGAACCAAACCCTCTGCAAGCGGCTCCACTGCTCGCGCAAGGGCCTGGTAGGTGCGGTCGTCATCCGGCTTGTAGCGCACCCGCACGCGCCCGCCGGTGATCTTGGGCGCCCCTTCGGCGTCCGCCTCCACCCAGACCTTGTTTCCCTTGAAGGCCATTCGGACCCACGATGAGCCGTCGGCCGCGCTGGCTTTTTCACTCATGGGTAGAGGAGGTACGGCGCTCGGGTTTCGAGGAAGCTATCCGCCTCCCTCTTCCAATTATCCTCCATCAAACGGCAGTCCGCCCCGCTTTCCAGGACGAGCCGCGGCTCGTCGGAGCCGAAGATGAGGTCGATGGGCCACAGGTCGTACTCGTACTCGTAGGGCGGGCTTTTCCAGGCGAACTTGTTCTTCCATCGCCCATAGAGCGAAGCCAGAAGCCGCCACGCAAGGGTTAAGGGGCGGAAGGCGGCGCGGTCCGTCACATGAATGGCAAAGCCCCGGCACAGCTCGCCCTTAAACTTGTTGGAGGTGGGCTCGAAGGCCACGGGCCGCAGGATCGCCCCGGCCGCGGCGTCGCCGCCGATGTCGGAGAGGACCGCATCCCATTCCACGAAGGGCGCGCCGAACTGGGTGAAGGGGAGCGTTGTGCCGCGGCCCTCGCTTACGTTGGTGCCCTCCCAGATTACCTGGCCGGGGTATGTCACGGCGCTATCCACGGTGGGGAGGTTCGGTGAGGGAGGAATCCACGTCAACCGCGTGTCCTCCCAGTAAAAGCGGCGTTCCCAGCCGCTCATGGGGATAACGCTTAGGTCGCAGCCTATGCCGAACTCCTCGTTAAAGAGCCGCGCGATCTCGCCGATGGTGAGCCCGTGGCGCATGGGGATGGGGTAGCGGCCCACGAAGGAGACGAACTCCGGCCGCAGGAGCCCGCCCTCGACGGTTTCGCCGCCCACGGGGTTGGGGCGGTCTACGATCAGGACCTTCTTGCCGTGTTTTTTCGCCGCCTCCATGCAGTAGGAAAGCGTGTAGATGAAGGTGTAGACCCTGGTTCCCACGTCCTGGAGGTCCACCACGAAGGCGTCGAAAAGCTCCATGGCGCGGTCGGTGGGAATCCGCGTCTGGCTGTAAAGCGAGAATGCAGGGACCCTGATGAAGGGATCGGTGGTGTCCTCGCTTTCGATCATGTTGTCCTGCCGGGCCGCGAAAAACCCGTGCTGGGGCGTGAACACGGCCCGCACCTGGCCGGGAAAGCGCTTTTCCAGGACCTTGGCGCTGGAAGCGAGCGCGCGGTCCACCGAGGCGGGGTTTAAAAGAACGGCCAGGCGGCTCGATGCGAGCCAGGCCGGGGGATCGTCCAGAAGATTTTCTAGACCCGTGCGAAATGGCGGCATGGGAAATCCTTGCGTGATGTTTCCGTGTGATTTTATTGCGGGGCCGCGGAAAATGGGTTAAACTTCAATATCTCATGGGAAACGGATTGGCAAGGCCCGTGATTTCTCACGGAGGGCGATCCATCCATGTTCGATCCCGCGCCCAAGGAATCGTTGCGAGGCCCGTCCATCCCCGAAGGCTCCGGGATCGAGCGGAGGCAGGCGCTTTACGGCCCAGCCGGTCCGTCCGCTCTTCTCTCGCGGATAGCTTTGCGTGCGCTTTCGCGCGTCCTGCCGCGGGAGAAATGCTTCGCGCGCCTGGATTTCGCGGTGGAGCGCGTCACGGAGGCGGCGCTTGTTCTGAAGCGCCTTCGGGCCGCGATCCGGGAGCGGGGCTCGTTTCTTGAGCGCTTTTCAGGGCTTCTCGCGGATATTCACATAAGGAAAGGTGAACTCATGCCCGGCGAAGAGAAAAAATCCCGGAAAAACGAGAAGGTGGGTTTGACCTCGCTTCTGGGGCGGATTTCGGACGGCTTGAAATCCCTCACGGACATCGGGGTGCTCGACGATCTTTCGGCGATTTTAAGGAGCATCTCCCGCAACAAGGACTACCTCTTAACCCTTGTGGAGAAGAGCTACTCCTTTTCGGTGGCCACAAACCAGGTCTGGGTGGACCACAGGGACGAAATCGAGCGCATGTTGAGCGGCGGAGAGAAGCTCCTGTCGGCGTTTTCGGCGGATTCCGAGGCCCTTGCGGGAAACGTCTCGCAGCTTACCTCCGACATGGCAAAGGTGGCCGGGGGCCTGGAAAACCTGGTGAGCGAGGCGGGCGCGCTCCTCCCCGAGGCCAAGGGGGCCGCCCAAGATGCCCGGGGCCTCATGGCCGAGGCCCTGTCCCTTGCGCCCGCGGCGCGGGACCTGATGGCGGAGGTTCACGCCGCCATATCCGAGGTGAACGGGATACTGCCCGGCCTTGCGGAAACCGCCGAGGACGCCGCGGTGCTTGCCAAGGAGGCCAGGGAAATCGTCCCCGCCGTGAAGGAGATGCTGCCGCTTTTGAAGGAGATTCTGACCGGCGCGAGCGGGCTAGTGAAGGAGGCGGAGGGCCTTGTGCCCAAAATCCAGCGCTCGCTCGATACCCTTAACCGGAACCTGCCGAAGCTCGATCGCATGGACGGCCGCTCCATCAAGAAGTTCTTCCAGGAGGAGGGCGTCATGATCTACCTCAAAAAACCGGGATTTCTGAAGTGAGCGTAAAACCTCGAAAAACCAGGCGGCCCATGGACGGCCCTTTGCGGAAGGGAATGATTCCGCGCCCGGCTTGACATCAAGGGGGTCCTGAACTATATTTGGTGTGACGCGCTGGCGGCGCGTCGGCTTCGGGATCCTGGGGGCGAACTGGTTTCGACGGGGGTCAGGAAGTGCTGGCTGCATACCGAGCTCTCCGCCCACTCGTAAAACAGGTGGAACTAAATATAATCGCAGACGATTATAACTACGCATTGGCCGCTTAAGGCCAACGTCCTTCCGGACTTCTCCCGCGGGTCCGGTCTGGGCGCCAGACTGTGGGATGGCCTTTCCGGGTGCTTGCTACCGTAAAGGTGAGACCAAAGCAGGATAGCGCTTTCGGGGCCTTAGCCCGGATGAGCCCCGGAGCGCGAACTCGATCAACCGGGACAAGTATGTAGACGCCGCCACGGAATGCTTTCGGACGCGGGTTCGATTCCCGCCGCCTCCACCAAGTTCAGAATGCAAACCCGTCTTTCGGACGAGAATCCGCCGGAAGACGGGTTTCGTTTTTCCCGTGTAATCAAAGGGTTTTAGGCGCTTAGACATCCCCACCGGCCGTTCTCCAACCGGACTTCTCTCCCCCTTTCCGGGGCCTTTTCTTCTC
>JAKAGN010000364.1 GCA_021815525.1 Deltaproteobacteria bacterium | reverse complement strand
GCGCGTCCTTTCCGGCGTCGTTGACAAGCACGGCCAAGCACGCTAAATCAAGGTCATGAAAGGATTCCATATAACCGATTCGGTCCGGGTGGGCCCGGGGGCTCCCCTGCTCCTCCTGGCCGGCCCCTGCGTCATCGAGGACGAGGCCCTGACCCTCTCCATAGCGGCCAGCCTCAAGAAGACGGCCGCGGAGCTTGGCATGGGCTTCGTGTTCAAGGCCTCCTTCGACAAGGCCAACCGCTCGTCGGTCTCCTCCTACCGGGGCCCGGGTCTCCAAAAGGGCCTGGCCATACTTTCCCGGGTGCGGGAGGAGGTGGGCGTGCCCGTCATCTCCGACATCCACACCCCCGACCAGGCGGCGCGGGCCGCGAAGGTCCTCGACATCATCCAGGTGCCGGCCTTCCTGTGCCGCCAGACGGACCTGCTGACGGCCGCCGGGCGCACGGGAAAGCCCGTGAACGTGAAGAAGGGCCAGTTCATGGCCCCCTGGGACATGAAAAACGTGGTGGAAAAGATCGCCTCCACCGGCAACCGCCGCATCCTCCTGACCGAGCGGGGCACCTTTTTCGGCTACAACAGCCTGGCGGTGGACTTCAGGAGCCTCCCGGCCATGCGGGACTTAGGCTTCCCGGTGGTCTTCGACGCCACCCACAGCGTACAGGCCCCGGGCGGGGCCGGCTCCTGCTCCTCGGGGGACCGCGCCATGGCCCCGGTCCTGGCGCGGGCCGCGGTGGCCGTGGGGGTGGACGCCGTCTTCTTCGAGGTCCATCCCGACCCCGAGCACGCCCTTTGCGACGGCCCCAACTCCCTGCCCCTTTCGGGATTCCGCAAGGTGCTGAAGGACCTCGCGGCCATCCGCCGCAGCCTTGCGGAGCCCGCGCCGTGAAGACCGAAAAGCCGCTCGATCCGAAACTCTTCAGGGGTATCAAGGCCCTTCTCCTGGACGCCGACGGGGTCTTGACCGACGGCTCCATAATCTACGACGGCGGGGGCCGCGAGGTTAAGGTCTTCAGCGTCCGGGACGGCCTGGGCATAAGGCTTCTCGCGGACGCCGGCATTCCCGTGGGGATACTCACGGGCCGCTCGTCCCCGGCGCTTCGGGCCCGCTGCGAGAACCTTTCGGTGAAGCATCTTTGGGACGGGGTTTCCGACAAGGCGGATTTCCTCGCCGCCGTTTCAAGGGCTTTCGGGGCGGAGCTTCCGGAAATCTGCTACGTGGGCGACGATCTGCCGGACATCCCCGTGATGCTCAGGGTGGGGCTTCCCGTGGCCGTGGCCGACGCCCACCCGGAAGCCATCGCGGCGGCGAGGGCCGTCACGCTGGCCCGCGGGGGCCGCGGGGCGGTCCGGGAGGTCTGCGAGGCCATTCTCAGGGGCCGGGGCCTCTGGGACAAGGCGCTCGCCCGCTTCACCGGGATTTGAACGTTGATGATCCCGTAAAAAGTCGAACCTTTTTGCAAGTCCATCAACATCCGCCGGACGGGACCGCGCAGTGGAGCAGGAAACAGGCAAGAACAACCCTGACGACAAGCCCCCGGCTCCCGGAGGCGCAAGCTCCGCGCCGCCTCGCCCGCGGCCGCGCCGGCGAAGGGGAGTGGCGCGCTACTTTCTCGCGGCCTTCCTGGGGATGCTCTTCTCGGGGATCGGCTTCGGCCTGTGGCTCGCCTTCAGCCCCGAGGCCGCCGCGCCTCCTCCCAAGCCCGCCCCGAGCCGCTTCGACGTTGTGGTGTCGCGGGTGCGGCACAACGCCATGCGGAACGGCGCCCTGGCCTGGACCGTGGACGCCGAGTCGGTGGGCTACTCGCGGCTCGACCGCAAGGCCCGGATACGCAAGGTCAGCATGGTGTTTTACTCGGGCAGCGGCCGCCCCGTCACGGCTGGCGCCGACGAGGGCTCCATAGACACCACCGACAGGAACGTGGAGCTTTCGGGCTCGGTCCACATAAAGGACGATCCCTACACCTTCAAGACCGATCGCATGTTTTACCGGGACCAGGACCGGAAAATCGAGGCCGACCGGCCCGTGGACCTATCCGGCAAGCGCCTTTCAATATCCGGAGACGCACTTTCGTACGACTTGAACTCCCGGACCGTCCACGTCCGGGGCCACGTGAAGGGAACCTTCTTTTTCGATGGAAACGCCTGACATGCCCCTTACCGGAAAAATATCCGGCATCCTCTTGGTCCTGGTTCTGGCGGCCCTTGCGCTCTGCCTGCCCTCGCCAGCCCGCCCGGCCCAGACCACGGCCGGCCCCACCACCGGTTTCGAGCTGGGAAACGGCCCCCTGACCGTCACCTCCGACGATCTTGTGATGTACCACGACGAAAACCGGGCCGAGTTCGCCGGAAACGTCCTGGCCGTGCAGGGCAAGACGCGCCTCAAGGCCGACAAGGTCATCGTGTGGTTCAAAAAGGGCGGGCAAAAGGCGCCGGCCGGCTCCACGGGCGCCCAAAGCCTGGACCGCGTCCAGGCCGAGGGCCGCGTCAACATCACCACGGACCAGTTCACGGCCAAAAGCGACACCGCAACCTACGACACCGCCACGGAAATCCTGGTGCTCTCCGGCCGCGAGGCCGTCCTGATACGCGGCGAGAACACCGTGAGGGGCAGCCGCATCGTGGTGGACCGCAAGAAGGGCTCAACCAGGGTGGAGGCTGGAAAGACCTCCCAGGTCACCGTGAAGATATTCCCCGAGTCCGACGAGGCTAAAAAAGACACCAAAAAGTAACTCCGCGTAACAAGCCGGGGCGCCGGGCATCCCTGCGTTTCCGGCCGGTGGGCGAGCCATGTCCGTGTTGATCCTCCAAAATCTCGTGAAGCGCTACCACGGCCGCGTCATCGTGGACTCGGTGAGCCTCACCGTGGAAAGCGGCCGCGTGGTGGGGCTCCTGGGCCCCAACGGCGCCGGCAAGACCACCACCTTTTACATGGCCGTGGGGCTCATCCGGCCGGATGGCGGCTCGGTCCTGGTGGACGACGAGGACCTGACCGAGGCCCCCATGCACGTGCGGGCCCGCATGGGCGTCGGGTACCTCCCCCAGGAAAGCTCCGTCTTCCGCAAGCTTTCGGCCATAGAAAACGTGATGGCCATCCTGGAGCTTAGGCCCATGCAGGCTTCCGCCCGCCGAAGCCGCGCCGAGGCCCTGCTTTCGGAGCTTTCCATAGGCCACCTCGCCAAAGCCCGCGCCGACGTCCTCTCCGGGGGCGAGCGCAGGCGCCTGGAGATCGCCCGCGCCCTCGCCTCCGAGCCCAAGTTCCTGCTTCTGGACGAGCCCTTCGCAGGCATCGACCCCTTGGCCGTGGACGAGATACAGGAGATCATCCGGAACCTCGCGGCAAAGGGCATAGGCATCCTCATCTCCGACCACAACGTGCGGGAGACCCTCACGGTGTGCGACTTCGCCACCATCCTGGCCGAGGGAAAGGTCATCGAGTCCGGCTCCCCGGAGCACATCGCCACGAGCCCCCTGGCCATGCGGCTCTACCTGGGCCAGGACTTCCGCCTGTTCTGACAGGGCGTCCACAAGCGCGATCCGCTGCGTTGCGCGTCGGCTTGCGCTTGGTCACGTACGAAAAGTACGCTCCCTTCGCGCGCGCCTCGCGCGCCTTGCGGCTCATCGCTTGTGGACGCCCTGTGCGCCGCGAAGGGGATACCGGCGGAAACTAACTTGCGTTCACGAGTTCTTCACGCCCCTTAACTTTGTTGCGCGTCGGCTTGCGCTTGGTCACGTACGA
>JAKAGN010000014.1 GCA_021815525.1 Deltaproteobacteria bacterium | reverse complement strand
CTTTCCGTCGTTGACCTTGCGCACCCAGGCCGGAACGTCGGCGCTTGCAAGGCTCACCTCGTCCGCGCCTAGGCTCTTTGCCAGGGCCAGGCGGTCCTCCTTGAGGTCCGTGGCCATGATGCGGCCCGCGCCCAGGGCCTTTGCGAGCGCCACGTGGAGGAGGCCCGATATGCCAGCGCCCAGGACCAGGACGCTTGATCCGGGCTTCAAGCGGGCCATGCGGGCCTGGGCCCGCCAGACGCAGCCCAGGGGCTCGATGAAGGAGCCGTCCTCGAAGGAGACGTCGTCGGGAAGCGGCAGGGTTCCGCGGTCCACATTGATTTCCGGCACCCTTACGTACTGGGCGAAGCCGCCGGGATCGAAGGTGGTGGTCCGAAGCGTGTCGCAGACGGTGTGAAGGCCCTCGGCGCAGTATGCACAAGTGTTGCACGGCACGTGGTGGGTCACGAAGACCCGGTCGCCCGGACGGAAGCGCGAAACCGCGGAGCCGGTTTTGACCACGATTCCGGTGATCTCGTGGCCCAGCACCAGCGGGGCCTTCTTGATGCGGTACCACTCCATGACGTCGCTGCCGCAGATGCCGCTCGCCATGATCTTGACCAGGATCTCCCGCTCGCCGATGGCCGGAACGGGCCGTGTTTCCACCCGCACGTCGCGGTTGTTGTAATAGACCGCGACCTTCATGGAATCGGGCACCACAAGGCTTGGGTCTATCATTTAACTTGCCCTTTTCCTTGATTTTTTTGGTGAAGATTTAACCTTTGAGTGAGCTTTTTCGGCCTCAAAGATTTCCCACGCGGCGTCCACCCCGGCCTTACCGTGGACGATGGCGCGCAGGGCCTTGATCATGGCCAGCGGAAACTCATGCTGCCAGATGTTGCGCCCCAGGTTGATGCCCTTGGCCCCGCGGCTCATGCCGTCGTGGACGAACGAGAGGACGCCGCGGTCCTCCACCTTGGGCCCGCCCGCCATGATGACCGGCACCGGGCAGCCGCCGGCCACCTTCTCGAAATCCTCGCACCAGTAGGTCTTCACCACCCGCGCGCCCAGCTCGGCGGCGATGCGGCTCGCAAGGGCCAGGTAGCGGGCGTCGCGCTTCTCCAGCTCCTTTCCCACGGCGGTCACGGCCATGACCGGGATGCCGTAGTCCTCGCAGGCGTTGACCATCTTGGCGAGGTTCATCAGGCTCTGGCGCTCGTAATCGGTGCCCACGAAGACGGAGACGCCAACGGCCTGGGCGTTCAAGCGGATTACTTCCTCTATGGATGTGGTGATCTCCTCGTTGGCCAAATCCGCTCCGATGACGCTGGTTCCGCCCGAGACCCGCAGGATGACGGGAAGGCTCTTTGCGGGGTCGATGGCGGCCCTGAGGACCCCGCGGGTTACGAAGAGGGCGTCGGCGTAAGGCATGAGGGGCGCAACGGTTTCGCCCGGCTTTTCCAGCTTCCGCGTGGGCCCCTGGAAGTATCCGTGGTCGATGGGCAGAAACATGCAGTGGCCGTCCTCGGCGAAAAGCTGCGCCATGCGGTTTTTCATTCCCCAGTCCATGAGCGTTGTCTCCTTGTCGTTTTTTTTGGGACACGGCGGGCTTGAATCAAGACGGGAATGCGGAAACAAGAACCCGTGTGTATGCCCCCCGCGCTTTTGTGTCAAGAGCGCGGGGGCTTTCGCCCGGCGCGCGCAAGTATCCCGGCCACGGCCGCAAGAACGTCGCCGGCGTCGGGGGGCTTCTCAAGATAGGCGTCCGGCTCTCGGATTTCGCAGCCCGGCGCGATGGCCAAATTGGCGAGGCTTCGGAAAAACGCCTGGCGGGCGATGGCCGAGAGCATCACCACCGGAACGCCGGAAAGAAGAGGATCCGTGCGGAACCTGCGGTAGGTTTCCATGCCGTTTTCAAGCCTGGGCATCATGAGGTCCAGGATAACGAGGTCCGGCGGGCGCTCCGCGGCAAGCGAGAGGGCCTCCTCCCCGTCCCGCGCGGCAATGGGCTCGTAGCCCGAAAGCTCCAGGACGGTGGTGAGGAAGGTCCGCATGTCGGCCTCGTCGTCCGCAACGAGAACCCGCTTGTTAGCTTCGTTGGTCATGGGTCTGTTCCAGTTCAGGCCAGTCCGTGGCGCTTCATCTTGCGCCAAAGGGTGCTGCGGTCCACGCCGAGGATTTCCGCCGCCTCGCCGCGCCTGCCGCCGCATCTTTCGAGGGCCTTTTCGATGGCCCTTCGCTCCAGGGCGTCCCGGTCGTCCGCAAGGCTCTCCGGGGGCGCCGGCGCTTCCGGCTCTCTCGATGCCTTGACCTTGAGATACGGCGGCAGGTGCCGGGGCTCGATCTCCGAACCCCGGCAGATGATGGCGGCATGCTCCAGGATGTTCTCCAACTCCCGCACGTTTCCCGGAAAATCGTGGTTCAGGAGGATTTCCATGGCCGGGCCCGAGACGCGGATATCCCCGGTTTTCCTCACTGAGCCTAAGCGCTTTAGAACGTGCCCCACGATGAGGGGGATGTCGCCCCGGCGCTCGGCAAGGGACGGGAGGCTCAGGCGCATTACGTTCAGACGGTAGTAGAGGTCCTCACGGAAGGTTTTTTCCCTGACCATGTCCTCGAGCCCCCGGTTTGTGGCCGAGATGATCCTTATGTCCACCTTCACCACCTTGCGGCCGCCCAGAGGATAGAACTCCCGGGATTCAAGCACCCTTAAGAGCTTTGCCTGGAGCGCGAGAGGCATGTCGCCTATCTCGTCGAGAAATATCGTGCCGCCGTCGGCGTCCTGGAAGCGGCCGGGCTTGTCCCGGTCCGCGCCCGTGAAGGCGCCCTTCACGTAGCCGAACATCTCGGACTCCAGGAGGTTGTCGGGAAGAGCCGCGCAGTTCACCTTGACCAGCGGCTTTTTCGCCCGGGGGCTTAGGTTGTGGATAAGGTTCGCCACGAGGTCCTTGCCGCTTCCCGTTGCGCCCTCCACCAGCACCGTGGCGTCGCTTTCGGCGATCACCGGCAGGATGTCGAATATCTTCCGCATGACGGGCGAGCGGCCCACCATGTCGTAGAAGGTGAAGCGCCCCTTGATGGCGGAATCGAGGCGATATGCGAGGGACATGTCGCTTAGGACCGTCATGCCCCCCACCACGCGCCCCTCCTCGTTCCGGAGCGCCATGTGCCGCGTCCGCACCGGCACGGCGCCGCCCTCGCGGGTGGCGATCTCCCCCTCCCCTCCCGAGCGCGGCTGGCCGTCCGCCACGGTTTCCAGGAGGAGCGCCGCCTCCCGCCCGGCGTTCTTGCGGAACAGCGCGGAAAAGGGCCTTCCCAGTATTTCGTTGCGGCTGAAGCCTGTGAGGGCCTCGGCCACCGCGTTGAAGAAGGTTACGTGGCCGCCCCGGTCCACCGTGAGAACGCCGGTGTCGAGGTTGTCGAGGATCATCTTCTGGCGCCTGTCCTCGTGCCGCACCCTGCGGATCAAGTCCTTGAAGGCGGAATGGTCCTGTAGGAGCACCAGGCAGCACAGAAGACTTCCGCTTTCATCCGAAACCGGCGTGAAGACCTTGGTTATGCTGCGGCGCTCGCCGCCCTTTTCGGGCAGCGTAAGGTCCACCGCCGTGGAGGACCGGCAGGTGGCCACGGTCTCAAGGAAGGTGCAGCGGCCCTCGCAAAGGGCCGAGGAAAAGACCTCGCAGCAGGGCCGGGACAGGGCTTGGGCGGGGTCGACCCCCGTGATCCACTCCACCGAGCGGTTCAGGGAAAGGACGATGCCGTCCGGAGACAAAACCAAAAGCCCCATGGACACGCGGTCCATCATGGAGGCGAGCATCCGGGCCGGTATGGTGAGTTCGTCCATGCGGCTTCAATTTCCTTCGCGGGTGGGGCCGCATTCGGGAAGTCGGATGGCGAAGCTTGCGCCCCTGCCCTTTTCCGATGAAAACTCGATGGTTCCCCCATGCCGCGCCGCGATGTTCCTGGTGAGCACGAGCCCGATTCCGGTGCCGCCAGCGCCCTTGGTGCTGAAAAATCCCTTGAAGATGCGGCTGCCGGCTTCCTCGTCAAGGCCGCAGCCAGTGTCCTCGACCCGGTACTCGATCCCGCCGCCGGCAAGGGGCTTGACCGCAAGAATTATCTTTAGATTGCGACCGTTTTTTGGGGCCTCGGCGCAGGCGTCCAGGGAGTTAGTAACAAGGTTCGAGAGGGCGAGCCGGATGCCCTCACCGTCCATGTTCCGGCGCATAGCTTCCGGCGCCGGGCGGAAGGAGAAGTCTACTCCCTCGCGTTCCGCCCTTGGAAGCATGGCCTCGAAGACCTCCCGGGCCGGCTCGTTCACGTCCGTCATCTCGTAGCACAGCTCCTGGCTCTTGGCGTAGGAGATGAGGTCCAGGCTCAAGCGGCTCATGCGCTCCGCGTTTCCCTTCACCATCGAGAAACCCTGTTGAAGGTAGCCGCGGTTTTCCAGCTCGATGCCTTTCTGGAGCACGAAAAGGCCGCCGGAAAGGCCGCCTGCCAGGTTCCTTATGGAGTGGGAAAGACCGGCCACGGTCTCGCCCACCGCCGCGCGCCGCTCCGCATCCAGGAGCTTCTCGGTTTTTTCCGCCACCATGCGCTCCAGGTCCCGGGTGTAGCGGTTCAACTCCTCCCTAAGGGCTATCCGGGCGGCGGCCCGGTCCAGGGCCACGGACAGGTGATCGTCCCTTATGGGTTTCTGGATGAAGTCCGTGGCGTCGAGCTTCAGGCTCCGGATGGCCAGATCCATGTCTCCGTGTCCAGTCATCATGATGACCTCCGTTTCCGGAAGCTCCTTCTTGATGACGGACAGGGTCTCGATGCCGTCCATGCCCGGCATCCGGATGTCGAGAAGCACGATGGGGGGGCGCTTTTCCCGGCACGCGGCGACGGCCGAGCGCCCGTCAGCCGCGGCGCCGACCGGATGCCCCATGTCGGCGAGGGCGATGGAAAGCACTTTCCTTATGCCGGGCTCGTCGTCAACGATGAGAATTTCGTGCTTCATGCACGCTCCTTTTGAACGGCCGGAAACGTGAGGAGGAAGACCGCGCCGCGCCCCTCCTCGCCGCTCACCCGGATGGTGCCACCGCAGCCCTTCACTATGCCGTAGCTTATGGAAAGCCCGAGGCCGGTCCCCTCCCCCACCTTCTTGGTGGTGAAGAAGGGCTCGAAGACCTTTTCGGCTATCCGCGGAGGAATTCCCGCGCCGGTGTCGGAGAACTCCACCTTGACGCGTCCATTCTCCCCCCGGCTGGAAATCTTGATCTGCTTTTCGCCGGGGGCGGTCTCGGAGGATCCGAAGCGATCCTCTATGGCGTCGCGCGCGTTCAAGAAAAGATTCACGAAGACCTGCTCCAGAAGCCCCGGATCCCCCATAATGGCCGGAAGCTCGGGATCGAGGTCGAAAACCGTCTCGATTCTTTTCAAGGTGAGCTGCTGGTTGAATATCTCGTGGGCGCGAACGATGACGCGGTTTAAGTCAAGGGGCGAAAGGGCCATGTCCGCCTTGCGGCCGAACTCCCGCATGTGGTTTATGATGCGGGATGCCCGGTCCACGTGGCCGTCGATCTCCTCGGCCAGGGTTTTCAGGATTTCGTCCTCGATCCGTTCGCCCTTTCCGATTTTTTTCATGAAGAAGCCGGAGGCGGTCTTTATGACCGTGAGGGGCTGATTAAGCTCGTGCGCAACGCCGGTGGCCATTTCGCCCAGGGTCGCCATCTTGCTGGCCTGTATGAGCTGCTGCTCGGCCTCGATGCGCTCGGTCACGTCGTTGGTCGTGACCAAAAGCACCTCGCGGCCGGGATAGTCGAAGGGGGAGACAAGGACGTCGCAATAAAGGATGCGGCCGTCGCGGGCCACCTGCCGGACGCTGGTGAAGGCTCCGGCCTCCTTCAGGCGTGCGGAGCGAAGGTCCCGGTCCTCGGGCGCGAAAAGGACAAGGAAGCTGTGCCCGGCGATCTCCCGCCTGGAGTACCCGTAAACCTCCTCCACGCGGTCGTTCACATCCAGTATTTCGAGGCTTTCCCGGTCGAGGACGAAGATGGGGCTCGGCACGTTGTTGAAGATGGCATGGTACTTTTTCTCGGAGGCCTCGAGCTGCATCTCGAGCCTTTTGACGGAGCTTACGTCGAGGCTCATCTCCATGGCGGCCGTAACGCGCCCCCATTCGTCGGTGATGGGGGCGGTGCGCACGATCCAGTGCCGGGGCGTTCCGTCCTTGTCCACACCCATTTCCTCGGAGGTGTGCGTGAGGCCGTCCCGGAAGGTCTTCTCCACGGGGCAGTCCACGCATTTTTCGGCACGGCCCTTGTAGGCGAAGAAGCAGTAGTCGCCGGGGCGGGGATCGAACTTGCGGGCGAACTCCCGGTTGTGGCGAAGGAGCCGGAAGGAGCGGTCCTGGACCGTTATGATGCAGGGCACAAGCTCGAAGAGCTTCTGGAACTCGTCCCTCTGCTTGTTCAAGGTGCTCTGGTTCTGGGCGATTTTTCGCCCCATCTGGGATATGGCGGCGGCCAGGCGGCCCAGCTCGTCGGTGCCGTCCAGGTCCACCCCGGCGGTGTAGTCCCCGGCCGCGATCTTCAGGGCTCCGTGCATGAGCCGCCGCACCGGGCGGTTCACGAAGTAGAGGATGAACAGGGCCGTGGCCGAGATGGTTCCCAGGAAAACCAGGGCCCCGAAGGCCACGGAAGCGCCGCCGAACCCCTCTATGGTGTTTTTTCCAAGGGCGCGGAAAAGGTACAGTATCCAGGCGGAAAGGCCCGCGGCGAGCACCCCGCCGGTCCCCAGGAGGACCTTGTAGGCGAGCCGGCCGCGGATTTTTTCCGCAAGCCCCCACAGAAAGGAGTAGGCGCTTCCCCTTCGGGCGCGGTTTATCCTGTCTCGGCGCGGCTCGGGTGCGGGGGAAAAATCCATGTCTAGTCCTTTTCGTTTCGCCGCGAAAATAGCAGAAAGAGAGGAAACGATCAAGGAGCCTCCGCGAAATAGGCCGGAGAGAAGCGGCCCGGCTCGTTAAACCTTGACCTTTCCACACTTATGGATTAGAAATCAGGCTGACTTTAAGATGGTTGATCCGAACCGGGCTTGCGGAACCAAGGGCCTTGCCGGTGGCCGAAGAAGTGGCATAACGCATGGGACGCACTCACTGTCGGAGGAATGAATGAAACTGCTTCAAAAACTTGAAGCGGGAGACTTCGCGGTCCTCGCGGAGATGCCGCCCCCCCAGGGGACGGACGTGACCCGTTTCGTGGCGGACGCCGCCCGTATCAAGCACGATGTGGACGCCTTCGTGGTGCCGGAAATGCCTAGCGCCGTGATGCGCATGAGTTCCCTGGGCGGGGCCGCGATTCTTGCGTCCCAGGGGCTTCCAGTCATGATGCAGGTCAATTGCCGGGACCGCAACCGCCTGGCCCTCCAGGGCGATCTTTTGGCCGCCGGGGCGCTGGGTGTTTCATCCGTGATGGTGGTTGAGGGCGAGGACCCCCGCCTTGGGAACCAGCACGAGACCAAAAGCGTTTTCGATCTCGACGAATCCACCCTTATCTCAGCAATACAGGGCATGTGCCGGGGCCGGGACATGTCCCGCACGGACCTTGCCGGCGCGCCCTCATTCATGATCGGCTCCACCGCGAACCCCGGGGTGGCGGGAAAGGCCCTGGAGGACGAGCTGGAGCTTCTGGACAAGAAGATCGAGGCCGGCGCGAGATTTTTCGTCACCACCCCGGTTTTCGACCCTTCCACCATAGCCCTTTTCCTGAAGAAGGTGGAGGGCAAGGGCATTTTCGTGCTGCCCACTGTTTTGCTCTTGAAGTCCGTGGGCATGGCCCGCTACATTGACCGCCACATCGAGCACGTGAAGATCCCGCCGGTTCTCATAGACCGCCTGGCCAAGGCCCCCGAGAAGGCCCGGGAATGCGTCAGGATAGCCGCTGAAAACATAGCGGCCCTGCGGGACGCCGGGCTCCCCGGCGCGGTGGTGTCGGCCCTGGGCTGGGAGGACAAGCTGCCTCAGGTGTTCGGCGAAAAAATCGTGCGGCATCCCGACGCGCTTGCGGACGAGGGCGAGATGGGCTCCTGGGGGCAGAGCGCCAGGGCCGCCCGCTGAAGACATACCTAGTGTATCTTGGCTGAAAGCCACTTGAAAAGGGCGGATCCAAAGCCTGGATAAAAACGATGAACTGCAAGGAACGCGAAAAGCCAATGAGCAAGCGTATTTTTCATACGTGGCGGAATTGGCTTTGAAGCGTGACGCAGCAATTCGCGTTTTTAGACAGGCTGATAACAGAAGATAAATTGACCGGTCAAAGGTCCGGGTTACGATTTTCAACAAAGGAGATGCTGCGCATGAGCGAAAAGAAAAGGATCCTCGTGGTGGACGACGAACCCGATTTTTCGGGCATCGTCAAATCCTATCTGGAAAAGGAAGGCTTCGCGGTGGAGCAGGCCTTCGACGGCGTGGAGGGAATCGCCAAGGTTAAGGCCAACCCGCCCGACGCCATCGTTCTCGACGTCATGATGCCCGAAAAGGACGGCTACGCCGTCTGCGCCGAGCTCAAAGCCGACGAGAAGTACTCCAGCATCCCCATCGTGCTCCTTACGGCCGTGGCCTCCTACGTGTCCTCCACCCGCTACTCCCATTACGACGGGATGAGCAACGAGGCCGACGACTACATCCCCAAGCCCGCCTCCGCCTCCCAGATCACCGAGAGCGTCAAGAGGCTTCTCGGCTAGCTAAAGGGAGCCCGGCCGGGGAAGCTCCAAAAATTTTTCCCGATTGAAAAAAGAATCGTTTTTGGAGGAGCCTGAATGGGCCGCCCTTCAAAAACGATTCTTTTTTTGTCAAAAACTATTTTGTCGGGGCTCTCCGGCCCCGCCTCATCCTTAGAACCTATCCCCTAATTTTTTTCCGAAATCGGAAGCGACACCGTAAAGGTGCTCCCTTTTCCGGGCTCGCTTTCAAGGGAGATGGTCCCGCCCAGGGCGTCCAGAAGCCCCTTCACGATGGAAAGCCCCAGGCCCGTTCCCGTTATGTAGCGGGTATGCTCGGTTTTAACCCGGTAGAACTTTTCGAATATCTTCTGATGATGGCGCGGGTCGATGCCGTAGCCGTTGTCCTTAACCTTGACAGTCACCAAGCCGTCCGAAACCGAGGCCGTTACCTCGATCCTGCCGCCATCGGGGGTGTAGTTCAGGGCGTTTGTTATGAGGTTCCCGAAAATGCTTTCAAGCGCCATGGGGTCCGCCACGATTTCCGGAAGCCGGCCCGCGGGAAGATCGAGGCTTAGGGCTTGGTTCTTGGCTTTGGCCCGCTCCGCCATGAAATCCACTATTCCACGCAGGAGCTTGTACAGGGGCACGGGCTGTGGCTGGTGCGCCATCGAGCCCGATTCGATGCGGGAGACGTCCAAAAGATCCCCTATGAGCTCGATCAGGCCCTGGGTCTTTTCCTTGGCGCGGCTTAAAAGGCGGGTGTCCTCCAGGGGGGCGGAGGGGGAGTTGGCCACGAGGTCCCGCATCACCACTGCAATCTGCTCGTGTATGGTGGCCAGGGGCGAGCGCAGTTCATGGGAGACCTTGGCCACGAACTCGGATTTCAGCCGGTCTAGGACCTTCAAGCTCGTGACGTCCATCAGGACCAGGACCGCGCCCAGGCATTCGCCCTCCTCGCCGGGAACGGGCCGGGCCCGCACCAGGATGAAGCGGCCCACCGAGGGGCTGAACTCGTATGAGGGAATCTCGTCGGCGTTGGAGTAAGTGCCCCGGGATACGTCCTCAGCCAGCTTGGCGAAGCCGGGATCGGAAACGTAGGCGTCCACGGGGTCGCCCTCCTGCCGATCCGCCGGCAGGTCCATGAAGGCCAGGAAGGCGGGGTTCAAGAGCACAACCCGGCCGTTTGCGTTGGTCACCATGACGCCGTTCGGGAGCGACTCGATGACGGTGCGGATCCTGCTTTTTTCGGTGCCGAGGTCCACCAGGGTCTTGCGCCGCTCGGTTTCAAGGATGGCGGTCTCGGCCTCCAGGCGCTTCTTTTCGAGGGCCCTGCCCACCACGATGCGGAGCTGGTCCGGCTCGAAGGGCTTGGGGATGAAGTCGTAGGCCCCCAGCTTCATGGCCTCGATGGCCGTCTCCACAGTGGCGTATCCGGTTATGATTATGATTAAGACATTCAGGTCGATCTCCTGGATGCACCTGAGGGTCTCCATGCCGTCCATGCCGGGCATCTTGAGATCAAGGAGCACGATGCCGGGGTGAAAAAGGGCCACCTTCTTGAGCCCTTCCGAGCCGTTTTCGGCCGTCTCCACAGTGGCGCCCATGCGGGTGAGTATCCGGTAACAGCCGTCCCGGATGTCCTTTTCATCGTCCACCACGAGAACCCGGGGGACGGAAATATCGTCAAGCCTAAAATCAGACATGCCTTGCCTCATGGTATGAACCTATCTCAAAAATATATTTCTATTGCGATTGGCTTAAAAAGCCTTTGGCTGCGTCATCGGCGGAAAAGGTCCTCGACGTAGAACAACTACGCCTCCGGTCCTTTTCCGCCTGCTTCCTTGCCAGTGACTTTTTCGCTCAATCTCATGACGAAAATATTTTTGAGATAGGTTCATGGTAACGGCTCCCCTACCCTTTTCGACCGCGCGTCAATCGCCGGTCTTGGAGCGTACGGAGCCGATGGGAAGCTCGATTACGAATGCGGTGCCCTGGCCTGGTTCGCTCCTGGCCGAAAGCCGCCCGCGGTGCGCCGTGACGATTCCGTAGGCGAGCGAAAGCCCGAGCCCGGTTCCCTTGCCGGGGTCCTTGGTGGTGAAGAACGGTTCGAAGATGTGGGGCAAAACCTCGGGTGGAATGCCGGGCCCCGTGTCCGCTATTTCCACCGCCACGCTCTTTCCGTCGGGCGAGGGGCGGGTGGCAAGGGAAAGCGTGCCCTTGCCCTCCATGGCCTCGGCGGCGTTTAGGATGATGTTCATGAAGATGTGGTTGATCTGCTGGATGTCCACCTCCACCTCCGGGAGGGCCGGGGAGAGGTTCTTCTCGATTTTGATGTTCTGGAAAATGGCCTGGTTTTCCAGGAGAAAAAGGGTCCGCGTGAGGGCCCGGTTGATGTCGTGGGGCCTTATGTCCTGGCGGGTCTGGCGGGTGAACTCCAAAAGCTCCTTCACGATGTCACGGCAGCGCTGGGCGTCTTCCAGTATGCGGAGAAGGTCGCTTTTGAGGTTGTCCTGCAGGGCGTACTCCTCCATGATGAGCTGGGTGAAAAGGACGATCCCGCCCAGGGGGTTGTTGAGCTGGTGCGCCACCCCCGCCGCGAGCTTGCCTAGGGAACTCATCTTCTCGGCCTGGAGGAGCTGTATCTGGGTCTTTTCCAGCTCCTTCTTCATGAGGACCTCTTCCCTCATGTCCCGGAAAAAACCGATGGTGGCCACCTCCTTGCCGTTTTCGTAAACGATTGCAGCGTTGAGCCTTATGGGAAGAGTCTCGCCGTCCTTCCTCACCACCTGCACCATGAGGGACTTCAGCTTCCCCTTTCCGCCGTACTCCTCGCTCCGAAGCTTCCTCATGATCATCCTGGCCCCGTCGCCGGGGTAGACGTCCCTTATGTGGAGCTGCTGGAGGGCCTCGACGGTGGTGTAGCCCGAAATTTTTTCCGCGGCCTCGTTGAAGATCAGGATGCGCCCCGTCATGTCCGCGGCGATGACGCCGTCCACCGAGCTTAGGATGAGGTTCTTCAGGAAGGAGTTACTGCGCCTAAGCATGGCCTCGAGGCCCCCGAGGGCTGGGACGTTCAGATCCAGGACCAGAAGGGAGGAGAGCTTTCCGTTCGTCACCACCGGCAGGCTGTAGAGGCAGCTGCCCTCCTCCGCGCCCAGGGTGAACCCTTCGGCCCGCTTGGGCCCGGGGCGGACCGTTTCCGTGACCTCCGTGACCGGGCAGTTTTCGCAGTGCTGCTTTCGGCCGTATAGCGCTTCGTGGCACTTCCTGCCGACGAGGCCCCCGGCGTTGACGAGGTTCATGGCGTGCCGGTTGGCCGCCAGAACCTCGAAGTCGGGCGAAACCACCACCAGCTTCCGGTCGAAGGCGTCAACGGCCTTCAAGAGATGTTCGATTTCGGTCTGGCTCCTTACGGGTTTTCCTCCTTCAGACATCATGACTTCCCTCCGGTGTGGAATGGTTTGCACCGGTGGAGAGATAACATCTACATTCACCCGCCGCAACAAAAACCCCGCCCCAAAGCCTTCCCGGGGCGGGGCTTCCGCGTGATGCCGTGTAATCTTCGAGAAGGATTCGCGGGGGGAAGGGGCGGGGAAACCTTTTATGAATAAAGGGTTCTCCCCTCCCCTTCCCCCCGCGTCCCCATCCCCTCCCCTTCCAAAACACTTTCGGCTCTGAAAGATTGAAAAGCAGCAGTGACGTCAGGCTTTGATGGTTTCCTCGAACTCCTTGGCAACCCTGGAAAACTCCACCCCCATGTTGCTGGCGAAGGTGGCGAACATCAAGCGCTTGGGATCCACCCCCACGGCCGCGAGACGGCGGGCGGCGTCGGCCGTGCGCCAGGACGCAAACGTGTTGCCGCGCTCCGACTTGCAGTTTCCGGTGTGGCAGGTGGCCACCATGACGCCGTCGGCTCCCTGCACAAAGGCCTCCAGGATGTAGTCTATGTCGATCTTTCCGGCGCAGGGCACCTTCACCACCGAAAGTCCCGCCGGAAGCGGAAGCTCGAAGGCCCCGGCCATTTTCCCGGCCTCCAGCGCCGAGTTCTGGCAGGCGAAGGCCACGATCAGGGGCGCGTCCCCCTTCTTTTCGCCCGCAACCGCGATTTCTCCTCGAATCTCTTTGTCGGTATAGCCCTCCACCTGGATGGCCTCCATGGGGCATTCGCTGGCGCAGATGCCGCAGGCCCGGCAGGCCACGGGGGATATTATCGCCCGGCTGTCCCAGTAGATGGCGCCGTGGGGGCAGGCCCGGTAGCAGGTGAGGCAGATGGTGCACTTGTCGGTGTCCACCTTGGCGCGTCCGGCCGGGACGGTCTTGACGCCGCCGCCCAGAAGAGCCTTGATGGACAGCGCCGCGTTGGCCGCGTCGGTCCAGCCGTCGGGAAGGTTCACGCGGTCGCGGGCCGCGCCCACCACGAAGATGCCCTCGCGGTTGGAGTTCACGGGAAAGGCGTGCACGTTCTCGGGCTGGAAGAAGCCCTCGGCGGAGAGGTCCAGGCGAAGCATTTGGGCCAGCACCGCGTTTTCCACGTCGGCGGAAAGGGCCTCCTCCACAACGACCAAGTCCGGCGAAAGCTCAAGGTCGCGCCGCAGGACGTTTTCGTGGAAGCGGATGCTGATCTGGCCGTTTTCGCTAGTTATGGCGGGCTTGTCGTAGGACTTGAAGTAGATGACCCCGGCTCGGCGGGCCGCGGCGTAGAGGCGGTCCAGGCCGTCGGCGGCAAGCTTGATGTCGCCCACGAACACGTAGACGTTGACGCCGTCGATTTTCTTCAAAGCCTCTATGGAGCGCAGAATCCGCTCCATGATTAGGGCGTTTCCGTCCTGGCCGTAGCCCACGAAGAAGGCCACGTCGCTTTCCTTGCCGGCGAAGCGCTTGTCGGCCGCGGCCTTGTCGCAGAGCATGGCCTCGAGCCCGGACTGGGATATGACCTTTTCGGAAAGGGCGAGGCCGTACACGCCTTCGAGGCTCTTGCGCGTAAAGTCCGTGGCAACCACTATGGCCCCAACCTTCTTTTCGGTGAGGCGCCCCTCCGTCGAAAGACGCACCGTGAAGTCGCCGGGAAGCCCGGCGGCGTCCGCGAGCCTGGTGCCGGAGAGGATCGATACCCTAGGATCGGCGCTCAGCTTTTTCAGAAGGTCCGGGTCCGCCGCAAGCGCGCTTGAACCGCAGTCGGCGTCGCCGCCGCTGTGGGCCAGGATGACGCCGTAGCCCAGGGCCGCCGTCTCGGCCGCCGCGGCGAGCCCGGCGGGGCCGGCGCCCACCACAAGGACGTCCGTGGCGAGCCGGATTTGTTCCATCGGCATGGTGTCTGACCGAGTCATTTCTTCTCCTTCATGAGCTTCAGGGCCTCTAGGGCCGCGCGGCCGCCTTCCGCTATGCTGGCCGCGATGTTGCCGGGTCCGCCCGCCGTTCCCGCCACGAAAAGACCGGGCCGTTCGCTCGCCGCAGTGAGGAAGCCGTCGGCGTTAAGAGCAAGCCCGGTGATCTTGGCAAGCTCCACGGTCCCGGGGTTGGGCGTTATGCCCACGGAAAGGACCAGCATGTCGAAGGCCTCCTCCACCCGCTGGCCATCTTCGCCCGCCCACATGAGCCTTACCCGGTCGTTCTCCTCGGGGAACACGTCCACTGGGATGTTCCGAATGAAGCGGAAGTCCTTGCGGCACTCCTCGTAGAACGCGGAAAAGCCCTTGCCCACGCTCTGGATGTCCATGTAGAACACCGTGACCTGAGTATCGGGGTTCCTGAACTTCAAGGACTTTCCTATCCGAAGCGCGTAGGCGCAGCAGACCTGGCTGCACCAGGGGTTGCCCAGGCGCTCGTCCCTCGATCCCACGCACTGGATGAAGGCGATGCTTGAAGGAACCGCTCCGTCGGAGGGCCGCAGAACCTCGCCCTTTTGGCGGCGGGTGCGCTCCACCTCAAGACCCGTGGTGACGTTCCTGAACTTGCCGATGCCGTAGGTTGACTTGATGGCGGCGTCGAAGGGCGCGAAGCCCGTGGCCACCACCACGGCGTCCGCCGCGATCTTCTCGATGCTTTCCGAGGCGCCGGCCGCGATGGCGGCCTCGGGGCAGACCGCGGGGTCCACGCCCTCTCCGTTTCCGGCAAGGGCGTAGAAGGGGCGGTTGTTGTGGGAGGGCCCGCGGAGAATGAGCCCCGCCGCGCCGTAGCGCTCGTAGCACTTGCCGCAGCCGTTGCATTTTTCCGGCAGAATCCGGGCTTTCCTAGCGGCCACGGTCACGGAAAAGGGCCCGGCGCCTTCAACCTTCGCAACTTCCGAGGAAAGGCGCATCCTGATATTGGGCTCCTCGCCAGCCTCCTTCAGGAGCTTTTCAACGGAGCAGGCCCCGCACATGACGCAATCGGGAGACGCCTTGCACCCGTACTGGATGCCGTAACCGCCCGCGAAGCCGCTTTTCTCGACCAAATCCACCGCGACCCCGCCCCTTGCCAGGGTGAGGGCCGCGGAGAGGCCGGCCGAGCCTCCTCCGATAACGAGGGCGTTTTTGAGCTTTTCTTTCATTGGCTTTCGATCCTTCACCAAAACGGCCTTTTTCCGGCCGTTCGAGTAACCAGTGGCGTCCTTAAAAATCAGACGACGGGACGCGGCAGCATTTTGGCCCGCTCGGCGATTTCCGGCACCATGTGCTCCCACTCGATGGGCATGAGATGGACCCCGGCCACCCCCTTCATCTCCTTGAACTCCGCTATCTGCTCGCAGGCGATCTTGATGCCCTCGTCGGCCACCATCTTCTTGTCCACGCCCTGGAGCCTCTTGATGATCTCGTCGGGAACGTCCATGCCGGGCACCTTGGCCTTCATGTACTTGGCCATACCTATGCTTTTCATGGGGGTAACGCCCGCCAGGATGTAGACCTTCTCGGTCAAGCCCATGTCGTTGGCCATGGCGATGAAGCGGCGGAACTTTACCATGTTGAAGATGCACTGGGTCTGGACGAAGTCGGCCCCGGCCTCGATCTTCTTGGCAAGGCGGTGAACGCGCCAATCGCAGGGCTCGGCGAAGGGGTTGCAGGCGCCCCCTATGAACATGCGGGGCGGCTCCTCGATGGGGGCGCCCCCCATGAACTTGCCCTCGTCACGCATGTTTTTCACCGCGCGGATGAGCTTCATTGAGTCGGT